>JAEUMI010000048.1 GCA_016792825.1 Hyphomicrobiales bacterium | reverse complement strand
GCAAGGCCTCTCAGGGCCGCATGGCGGGCAACGCGGCGGACGAAGGCAGGGCGATCAGAATCAAACAGCGTCTTTTGCTGATTGAGGTCAGCCGAGATATTGGCAACATCGGCGCGGGTCGCTTCGGCGGTATTCTTGATGTATTCCTCGGCCACCGTTACAGCGGAATTGACGATGGCCTGGGTGCGCTCTGAAAACCATGTGTCGAGGCCCCGGCTCAGTGTCACGAAAGCAAATACGGCCACGATTATGGCAGGCACCACGGCAATCAGGCTGAACAGTGAAATAAGACGGATATGAAGCCCGGCGCCGGCCGTGCCCTTGCGCCGTTCTTTCAGAAGAAACAGAACCTGGCTGCCGATCATGGCGGCCATGAGGATGACCAAACCGGTATTCAGCAAAAGGAGAGTGGTTGTCACTTCCTTGGTAGGGATTATGGGCGTCAGTCCGGTCAGTACGGCGAAAGTTGACAGGCCGCTCACGATGCCCAGAACAACCAAACCAAAACCCGCCCAGCCAGTCAGGCGGCGGAGTTTACTGGTTATGCGTTCATTTTTCTGGGCCATAGGTCTTGATTCACCACTACTGTGGCTTGAAATCAACACTAATAGTGGCGAATTTGCGACAGTAGCGGTTAATGGAGTCCGCGAATGCTCTTAACGTTCCGGTTACGCAGTTTGGTCCGAAGGGTGTTGCGATTGATGCCCAGGAGGTCAGCAGCGCGGAGCTGATTGCCATTGGTGGCAGTCAGGCTTGCACGCAAAAGTGGCGGCTCAATTTGAGCCAGCATGCGTTCGTAGAGGCCGCCGGGCGGAAGGTTTTGGCCGAATGAGGCAAAGTATTCGGCCAGATAGTTTTCAAAGAATTCCGCCGGCTTGTCGAAATCCATGGGCTGGCTGCCGTTTTGCTTTGTTGCCGGCGTGGCCGCCAGTTCGCGCGTCACGGATGCCGCGGTGATGGTGTCGTCGCTTTCCATGGCCATCAGGCGCTTGATCAAGTTCTCCAGCTCGCGGACATTTCCCGGCCAGCGGTAGGATTTCAGGGCAGCGACCGCATCCTGTGAGATCTCCTTGCGCGGCAATCCTTCGGTGGAGGCACGTTCGAGAAAATGGCGGGTGAGATCGGGCAGATCCTCAAGGCGCTCACGCAGGGCTGGAATTTGAAGAGGAACAACGTTCAAGCGGAAGAACAGGTCTTCGCGGAACTGGCCCTGGGTTATGAGCTGCCGCATATCCCGGTGGGTAGCTGCGATAATGCGGACATTTGTCTTGATGGGAGACACTCCGCCCACGGAAGTATATTCGCTTTGCTGGAGAACGCGCAGCAGGCGGGTTTGCGCCTCCAATGGCATATCGCCGATTTCGTCGAGGAACAGCGTTCCTCCCTCCGCCTGCTCGAAGCGGCCGGCCATGCGGGACGTGGCCCCGGTGAATGCCCCCTTTTCGTGGCCGAAGAGCTCGGATTCGATGAGTTCACGCGGGATAGCCGCCATGTTGACCGCGACGAAGGCGCCCTTGCGACGACGTCCGTAGTCGTGGAGGGCGCGGGCGACAAGTTCCTTGCCGGTGCCGGACTCGCCCACGATCATCACCGTCAGGTCGGTCTGCGTGAGACGGGCGATGATGCGGTAGATGTCCTGCATCGCGGGAGAGCGGCCCACGATGGGAAGGCTTTCAGACGCCGGTGCGCGTGTCTGGGATACCGTCGGCTTTGAGGATTGCTCAAGGGCGCGGCCCACGGTCTGCACGAGTGCGTTGAGATCGAATGGCTTTGGCAGATAGTCGTAAGCGCCGCGCTCGGCTGCGGTAATTGCGGTCATGATGGTGTTCTGGGCACTCATGACAATGATGGGCAGGTTGGGCCGCAATTTCTTGATACGGGGGATCACGTCGAAGGCGTTTTCATCGGGCAGCACCACATCGGTCAGCACGGCATCGCCCTGCCCTTCGGAAACCCAGCGCCACAGGGCGGTGGCCGTTGCGGTGGAGCGCACACTGTAACCGGCGCGGTTCAATGCCTGGGTCAGGACCGTGCGGATGGCGCTGTCATCATCAGCGAGAAGTATGGTTTTAGCGCTCACTTAATTTTACCTTTTGATTCCGGTTTTTCGTCGGTCTGCTGGCGCAGCATGGGCAGCAAGACGCGGAAAGTGGTGCCGTGATCGCGGGAAATGCACTCGACGACGCCGCCGTGATCGCGGACAATTTTTGCGACAAGCGCCAGGCCGAGGCCCCTGCCCTGGGGTTTCGTCGTTACAAAGGCATCGAATATGTGGGGGCGCAGATCTTCGCTGATGCCCGGCCCGTTGTCGTGAATGCAGACCTCAAAGGGCAGTGAAACGCGCTCATTTGAACCAGGCACCGCCAGTTTTACGCCGGGCCGAAAAGCCGTCGTCAAGGTGATTTCGCCCACTTCGCCTGAAGCGGTGATGGATTCAGCGGCATTTTTCGCAAGGTTAAGAAATACTTGAACCAGTTGATCCTGGTTACCAAGCACCGAGGGGAGCGAGGGATCGTATTCCTCACGGATGACAATGCCGTTTGGCATGCCGGCGACGGTGAGCTGTTTAACGCGGTCAAGCACAACGTGAATGTTGACGGGCTTGCGGTCCAGGGGCCTCTCGTCGGAAAAAACCTCCATCTGGTCAACAAGATCCCTGATGCGGTCGGTTTCATCGCAAATCAGCTTGGCCAGCGAGCGGTCGCTGTTTTCGAGGACGGGCTCGAGCAATTGTGCAGCGCCCCTGATGCCGGACAAGGGATTCTTGATCTCATGGGCCAGCATGGCGGCCATGCCGGAGACGGAGCGTGCGGCACCACGGTGGGTGAGCTGCAAGTCAAATTTCTGAGCCATGGAGCGGCGAAGAAAGGTCAGCACGACAAAGCGCGGGTCATCATTCACCAATGCGGTTTGCAGATCGACGATGCGCTCGCCGCCCATGCGCGGGGTTCCGACACCGACGGAGTATTCATTCATCACGCCGGCCGACTGCCTGACCTGTTCGACCACTTCCAGCACCGGGCTGGAAAACGGCATGGCATCTTCCAGCTTGTGGCGGCCCAGCATGGTCGATGATGAATGGAAAAAATCCTCGGCGGCGCTGTTGGCAAAGCAGATGACATTGTTTTCATCGACGACCAGGATGGGATTTGGCAGGGCATCTAGAATTGTCCGCAGCGGCGGCAGCTTGGTTTGAGCTATGGTGGCGGCTTCCATCAGGCGGCCTCGGCTTCGCGGTCCTCAAGGGAACGGTAAAGTTGAAGGATTGCATGGGCGACCAAGGCATTGTCGCGTGAGGTCAGAAGGCGCTGGCGCCAGGCGGCCGCACTTTCCGGTGAAAGATAGTTTCGTTCCTGCAGGCGGGTGATGGTCCAGCCAATGTGCTTTCGCGCTGTCCGGTTGCCAAGGTCTGGCCCATAAACTTCCAGCATATGGCGGTGATGCTGGGCGACGATTTGCATTTCCTGGTGCAGCGATGGTTCGTCGATGCCTGAACCGGGATCAAGTTGATTGGCAATTACGCCTGGCCACCAGGGCCTGCCATAGGCGCCGCGGCCGATCATGACGCCATCGGCATGGGATTGCGCCAGCATGGCACGGGCGTCCGCGGCAGAGGTTCCGTCACCATTGGCAATCAGGGGAATGCTTATGACCTCCTTGACGGCACGAATGGCGCGCCAGTCAGCCCTGCCGCCATAGAACTGGCAACGGGTTCGCCCGTGTACGGTGATCATCTGAATACCCGCATTTTCGGCGCGGCGTGCCAGTTCGGGCGCGTTCATCGAGTTTGCATCCCAGCCCAGACGCATCTTGAGGGTGACTGGCACCCGGGCCGCCTGAACGGTGGCCTCGATCAGCGTCACGGCATGGTCAAGATCGCGCATCAGGGCAGACCCTGAGAGGCCGCCAGTAACCTGCCGTGCCGGACAGCCCATGTTGATATCGATGATGTCCGCGCCCAGATCCTGGGCTACTTTGGCGCCCTCCGTCATCCAGCGCGCCTCGCGGCCTGCAAGCTGGATCACAAAGGGCTTCAGCCTGTCGGTGCCCCTTGCGCGGCGCACCATATCGGGCCGGCCCCGCACCAGTTCCTCACTGGCGACCATTTCCGACACAACAAGCCCGGCCCCATGGGCATGAGCCACGGCACGAAAGGGTTCATCCGTCACTCCCGAAAGGGGAGCCAGGAAAACCCTATTGCGGGTTTTGATGGGGCCGATTGGAATGTTCATTTTTTAATCACGCGCCCAGCTAGCATATTTTATAAGCAGAATAGACCTATGTTGCACTGCGTCAAGACCATTTATTGCCCCATGGCGGAGGGACTGCTAGACGAAAATTATGTCGGTTGCAGTTGTCATCGTTGCTGGAGGTGCGGGATTTCGTGCCGGCGGGGAACTGCCGAAACAATATCAGCTCATTGGCGGAAAACCGGTCATTTGGTGGACGCTGAAGGCATTTGCCGAGCACCCGGGGATTTCGCATGTGCAAACCGTAATTGGGGCCGGCCATGAAAACCTGTTTGCAGCGGCCATCGGGGATTTGCGCGTTGCGCCGCCGGTTGTGGGCGGCGCCACCCGACAGGATTCGTGCCGCATTGGGGTGGCCGCTTGCAGCAGCGCGGGCGTCAAAAGGGTCCTGATCCACGACGCGGCCCGGCCTTTTGTCTCCGCTGACCTGATCAGCCATGTCATTGCTGAACTTGAACGGTCCGAGAGTGTGATTCCCGGCCTGCCGATCGCCGATACAATCAAGCATGCGCCGGGTGGCCTGGTTGAACGAACGGTTGACCGCCAGAGCATGTGGTCGATACAAACACCGCAGGGTTTTGATCTGGCAATCATACTTGCGGCCCACACGAAAGCCCATGAGCAGAATCTGTTGGGATTGACGGACGATGCGGCAGTGGCAGAGAAATTTGGAATCAAGGTGCGGGTGATCGCCGGGCGGACCGAAAACCGGAAGCTCACAACAGCGGAAGACGTGCATGAGGCAGACAGAATTTTGACTGCAATGGCAAACTCCGAGCGGCTGGATGTGCGAGTGGGCCAGGGCATCGATTTCCATGAGTTTGAAGCGGGCGATGGCGTTGTTCTGTGCGGCGTCAAGATTCCCCACGACAAAAAGCTGAAAGGTCACTCCGACGCAGATGCGGCGATGCATGCGCTGACCGACGCCATTCTGGGTGCATTGGGCGAAGGCGATATCGGCAGCCACTTTCCACCGAGTGATCCGCAATGGAAGGGCGCTGCCTCTTCCATATTCCTTAAAAAGGCGGTGGATCTCATGACTTCGCGGAACGGGATCATTGCCAATGTGGACATCACCATTCTGGCGGAAGCACCGCGCGTTGGCCCTCATATCGAGGCGATGAAGACTTTGCTTTCTCCCCTGCTCCACCTTTCCAAGGACCGCATTGCCATCAAGGCGACGACGACGGAGCAATTGGGTGCAATCGGCCGGCGCGAAGGGCTTGCGGCATTTGCAATGGCCACGGTGCGCCTGCCATGAACTTTGAACTGAGAGCTGCGGCCCTATTGGACAAATGCCGCGCGAGCGGTGTCAAGATCGCAACGGCGGAAAGTTGCACCGGCGGCATGGTGGCTGCGTTACTGACTACCATTGCCGGGTCATCCGACGTTTTCGATTGCGGATTTGTAACTTATTCGAATGAAGCAAAGATCGGAATGCTTGGCGTATCGCCTGATACCCTATCCGAATTCGGCGCGGTCAGCCGCGAGTGCGCTTTGGCCATGGCGCACGGAGCCATCCAGAAGTCAGGTGCCACGCTTGCCGTTTCAATCACCGGAATTGCTGGACCTGCCGGCGGATCAGCCGAAAAGCCCGTGGGGCTGGTGCATTTCGCCTGCACCAGAAGGAACGGCACGACACTTCACCGGGAAGAAAGGTTCGGCGATATCGGGCGCGAGGGCGTGCGCCGGGCTTCAGTCGAGGTGGCGCTGGACTTGCTAGAGGCTCAGCTCCTATAGAGCCTCGCGGCGCGTTCTTCGAAGGCGCCCATGATTTTCCGGGCGGCGTGGTCAAACATGCCCTTCATCAGCATCTGCAACATGGGGCTTTTCATCTCATAGTCCACAACAAACGCAATCTCGGACTGCCCACCTTCGACCGGCGTAATCTGCCAGGACGAAATGAGTTTCTTGACGGCATTTCCAGTCGAAACCGTGTGGACCGAAAAATCCTTGAGATTGGCTTGAACCTGGCTGGAGAAAGCCTCCTGTATGCCCATTTTGTTGTAACCAACTACGAGGTCAGCGCCAAAATTCTCGGTGCCGTCAACTGCCGGTTTGCGGTTGCGCACGGTTGAGCGCTCAACAAGCGGGAGGAAATCCTTGTAACTTCCCACATCGGAAACAACCGCAAAAATCTGCTGCGGGGTGAAATTCACGCGGCGTGATGCGGAGAACTTCGGCACTTCGTCAATGGCCGGAATGTTTAACCCGGGCCGCGCGCAGCCTGGCGAAATCTTCGCCCGCATGATGTGACGAGCGGGTGAGCGGCGAGGACGCCACCATCAGGAAGCCCTTGGCATAAGCGGTGGCTTCATAAGCCTTGAATTCATCGGGGGTGACGAAGCGATCTATGGCGGCATGCTTGCGGGTGGGCTGCAAGTACTGGCCAATGGTCATGAAGTCAATGTTTGCCGAGCGCATGTCATCCATGACCTGCATGACCTGTTCGCGGGTTTCGCCAAGGCCCACCATGATGCCGGATTTGGTGAACATCATGGGGTCCAGTTCCTTCACCCGTTGCAGCAAGCGGAGCGAATGGAAGTAGCGCGCGCCGGGCCGGATCCTCAGGTAGAGGGCCGGCACGGTTTCGAGATTGTGGTTGAACACATCGGGGCGGGCATCGACGACCCGTTCGAGGGCACCATCCTTTTTCAGAAAGTCCGGCGTCAAGACTTCGATTGTCGTGGTCGGCGCGGCAGTACGCGTGGCGCGGATGACGCGGGCGAAATGTGCCGCCCCGCCATCATCGAGGTCATCGCGGTCAACGGAGGTTATCACGGCATGGGCCAACCCCATGCGGGCGATGGCATCGGCCACCCGCTCAGGCTCGTCGGCTTCGAGGGCTCCGGGCAAGCCGGTTTTCACATTGCAGAAGGCGCAGGCTCTGGTGCAGGTGTCGCCCATGATCATGAAGGTGGCGTGTTTCTTGGACCAGCATTCCCCAATGTTGGGGCAGCCCGCCTCCTCGCAGACGGTGACCAGGCCATTTTCGCGGACGATGTTGCGGGTTTCTGTGTAAATTGGAGAGCCCGGCGCCTTCACTCTGATCCACTCCGGCTTGCGCAGCAACGGCGTTTCGGCCTTGTGGGCTTTTTCAGGATGGCGGAGCCGTGTATCGAGAAGCGTTGTCATTGGCTCAGGCTTTGTGGCCCTTGTTTGCGCGGTAGGCCAGGATGAGGATGCAGGCGCCGGCAACAGCCACGATCAATTGCCCGAGCAGGCCGCCGAGGATGATTCCGGCAAGGGCCAGCAGCCAGTTTCCGAGCAGTGCGCCCACAATTCCCAACACGATGTTCATGATGAGGCCCGTATCAAAATTCATCACCTTTTCAGCGATCCATCCGGCAAGGCCACCGAGAATGATTGTCATAATCCAGCCGAAACCTTCCATTGCCTTGCCCTCCTAGCGGCCGCGCAACATTTTTACGACGAAGATCAGAATGACCGCGCCGACAACGGAGACCAGCACATTGCCCCAGAACCAGCCCTGGAAGAATTCACCGAGCTGGATGCCCGCGGCATTGGCAAGGAATCCGCCGATATAGGCGCCAATGATGCCAACGATGATGTTCATGAAAATGCCCATGTCGGACCGGATCAGCTTTTCGGCAATCCAGCCCGCCACTGCACCAATCAACAAGGTTCCGGCCCAGCCCACGCCGCCGCCAAGATCCATCAGATTGTTCATTTCCATTTTTCCGTTACTCCCGCAGGTCAGGTTAATATTTTAGCGATGATCATGACTATGATGGCGCCAATGGTGGCGGTTGCAATGTCACGGCCATATTCATTCTTGATGCCGAGATCGATTCCCATCTTGTTCAGAACATAGGATCCCACGAATGAGCCGATCACGCCACTGATGAGATATTGGAACAGGCCATGGCCGCCGACGACAAAACTGGCCAGCCAGCCCGCAACCAGCCCCAGCAGCAGGGCAATGACAATGTTCCTGGTATCCATGCGAGGCCCTCTGATTTGCTCCCGGCTTGAGATATGGCCCACGAATGGGCGTGGTTCAAGTGGCATGTGAATGCATCCCTACATGTGGATGACGCGTTTCTGGGAGTCCAGCACGCTCTCATGCATGGTTTCCGAGAGGGTGGGATGCGGAAAGACCGCGTGGATCAGTTCTTCCTCGGTGGTTTCGAGACCCATGGCGATGACGAAGCCCTGGATGAGTTCGGTGACTTCGGCCCCCACCATGTGGGCGCCCAGCAGACGCCCGGTCTTGGCGTCGAAAATGGTCTTAACCAGGCCCTGATCCTCTCCGAGGGCGATGGCCTTGCCGTTGCCGATGAAGGGGAAGCGGCCGACCTTGAGTTCAAAGCCCGCGGCCTTGGCCTTGGCTTCGGTGAGGCCGACGGAGGCCACCTGCGGGTGGCAATAGGTGCAGCCCGGGATCTGCTCCTTCTTCATGGGATGGGCGTCGAGGCCCTTGATCTTCTCGATACAGATTACGCCTTCATGCTCGGCCTTGTGGGCCAGCATGGGGGGCCCTGCCACGTCGCCAATGGCGTAGATGCCGGCGACGTTGGTGCGGCCGAAGCCATCAATGACGACGCAGCCCTTTTCGGTTTTGACGCCCAGCGTTTCAAGCCCGAGGTTTTCGATATTGCCGACGACGCCCACGGCGGAG
>JAEUMI010000042.1 GCA_016792825.1 Hyphomicrobiales bacterium | reverse complement strand
GCTTCCCTCAACAATGGCGACCGCGCCGAACGCATGATGACGAGCGACATTTCCTCGGCAATGGCGGTCAGCGCATTGCGGATGACTTCGACGGTGAACGGGTCCCTTTCTCTGGTCACGACACCGCCTCCATCGTCTCGATTTGCAGGTTCGAATGAGTGTCCGTCCAGACAGAGGACCCTGGAGGGATCACCACAGTTGACCATGAATCCTCAATGATGGCAGGGCCGTGGATCCGGTCCCCCTCAACAAGGGTATTTCGGTCATAGAATGCCGTGATTTCCGGCCCTCCACTTTCGAACCAGCATGAAGCCGTTCGCGTAACCTGTGCGCGTGAAACCCCTGATTTGCCGACGAGCGGTTTGAAAACCGAGTCAGTGCCTACCGAAACTGTAACCCTCAAAGTATCGAGATCCCAAGGCTCGTCGGTGGCAAAGCCATAAAGACGCTGGTGAATGGCCTTGAAGGCCATGGCGATGTTCTCAGGGTCGAAGGGCTCACACAGTGGCACTTCCACTGTGTCACTCTGCTCGCGGTAGCGGACTAGTCCCACGATGTCGATCTTCAACGACTTGTGGTCATGACCAGCCTTCAACAGTTGTCCCGCAAGCCGTTCGACTATTCCGTTTACGATCCCTGCCAGGCGTGTCCGGTCCCAGCTCCCGTTGGCCATCCGCAACGAACGCTGTTCGGCGTAACTCATGTCGGCAACCAGACAGCCAAGCGCTGAGAAGGTGCTCGAACAGTGAGGCACGACCACGCGTCTAATTCCGAACTCACGGGCCAGAGCCACTGCATGCATCGGCCCTGCGCCGCCAAATGCGAGAAGCGCGCAGGACCGCGCATCGACACCGCTCTCGACCGTAACGCGGCGCAGGGCGCGTGCCATGTTGGAAATGGCTACCTTGTGGATGCCAAGCGCGACCTCATACTCCGAGGTGGCGAAAGCTTCTGCAATTCCAGACAATGATGCCTTTGCCCGTTGGACATCTAGGCGAACCGTGCCTCCGAGCAGGCGTTCGGTGTTGAGGTATCCAAGCAGGAGGTTGGCATCGGTGACGGTCGGCTCGGTGCCGCCCAAGCCATAGCACGCGGGGCCTGGATCCGCGCCCGCACTCTCGGGACCCACCCGGACAGCATTGTGCTCTACTCGCGCGATGGAACCACCGCCGGCGCCAATCGAGTCGACACCGACCATCATCTGGCGGATAGGGTAGCCGGCGAGACGATGATTGCTGCCTATTTTCGCCCTACCATCGACAACGATGCTGACATCAGTGGTGGTGCCGCCCATGTCGAAGGTGATCGCCGCCGGCAACTGCAACTCGCGCGCGACCTTCACTGCCGCCGCTACGCCTGCAGCGGGCCCCGACAAGGCCATCGACAGCGGTCTCGCCTTGACCGAAGCGGCTGCAGCCATGCCGCCAGCCGAGTGAAACAGATGCAATCTGGTGTTTTTTCCGATCCCGTCTTCTAACCGCCTCAGATAGCACGCCACAGCGGGCATCAGAGCCGCGTTGAGCACCGTGGCATTCATCCGCTCAAATTCGCGTGGCTCGGGATTCAGTTCGTGCGATAAGGCAACGAAGGGTATACCGCGCCCGAGCCGCTCGCCGACCCGGGCTTCGTGACTGCCATCCACATAGCTGTGAAGCAGACAGACTGCGGCCGCTTCCGCACCGAGCTTTTTCACTGCATAGGCAATCCGGTCCGCTTCACCGTCGTCGAGGGTCACGATTACGCGGCCTTCGGCATCCAACCGCTCGACTGCCTCGAGGCGAAACTCCTTAGGAACCAACGGCGCGGGTCTAGGCGTGACATCCATTCTGTAAAGCTCGCGCCGGTTCTGCCGACCGATGTCGAGCGTATCGGCGAATCCCTTGGTGGTGATGAGCGCCGTTTTTGCGAGACGCCCCTCGACGATGGCATTGGTCGCCATGGTGGTTCCCAAGATCAGGTCCGAAACGTCATCAAGATCGAGTTTGACGGAGTGGCATGCCGCTTCAATTCCTCCGACCGGGTCCTTCGTGCGCGTGAGAACCTTTGCCGCCCGGACATCGCCATTGAGCATATCCGTGGCAACCACATCGGTGAATGTGCCGCCGACGTCTATACCAACCTTCCAAGATTGCCTCACGCTTCTGTACCCCGCCATCAGACCAGTTGATGACGTACAGGCTCTCACACCGCGCAGCTTACGAAAAATATCATTTTCGGTCGCTTGCTTCGAAAATAACTAAGCAGATGCCGCGGCTGACACCAAACGCAGGCGGTTCCGCATCCCGACTGCGCGCGACTAAAATTCCAGGTGGAATTACTGAGTGAAAAGACAAGGGCTAACAACGAAGGCGTTCTCTGCCTCGCGCAATCCAGTTAAAGCATGAAGAGTTCTAAAGGTCTTTCCTGATTTGCGAATAGACCACTTCAATAGCCTCGTGAAAGACACCGGCAAGCTCATTGGCCTCTTCGATCGTGAGACAAAGCGGCGGTGAATAGGAAAGAACATCGTGAGGGAGTTGCCGCATGATCACGCCGCGCCGCCGCATTTCCGCAGCGATCCTGTCACCTGCCGCTAAAGCTGGCGGCAGAGGCGTCCGCGCCGTCCTGTTGGCGGTCAGTTGCACCCGTCCAATAAGGCCGAGGCCCGAGACTTCACCTACCATGGCGTGGTCTTCCAGTGGCTTTAGAGCACTAAGAAGATGAGCGCCAACCCGCTTCGCATTGGCGACGAGCCCCTCACTGTCTATAATATCGATATTGGCAAGCGCAGCAGCGCAGGCGATAGGATGTCCGCTATAGGTATTGCCGTGCCTGAACGCGCCGCCTTTTGCTTCGTGATTCCGGAATACTTCAAACAGCTTCTCGGTGACGGCGGTCGCGCCCAGTGGCAGATAGCCGCTTGTTAGCCCCTTGGCCATGGTAATCATATCGGGTTGAAGCCCCCAGTTCCGTGCGCCGAACCATTCGCCAGTGCGCCCAAAACCGGTGATCACCTCGTCGAGGATGAGGAGCACTCCGTGTTTCCGGCAGATTTCCTGAACGCGCTGCAGATAGCCTTGCGGTGGAATGATGACACCACCAGCACCTTGGATCGGCTCAGCAATGAGCGCAGCGACGCTAGCGGGGCCCTCGCTGACAATGAGGCGCTCCACATCATCGGCGAAATACGTGGCCGCTTCCGATTCCGAAAGCGCTGCGTGACGGTAACGGTCTGGGGCGATCGCATGACGGAAACCCGGCACGAGTGGTTCGAAAGCATTGCGATTTGCCGGCATCCCGGTTGCCGACATGGCACCGAAGGAGACGCCGTGATAGGCCCGTTCCCGGGAAATAATTTTGTAGCGCTGACCTTGACCCTGGAGTTTCCAGTACATTCGCGCAATCTTGAGCGCCGTTTCAGCCGCGTCAGATCCGCCACTCGAGAAGAAGACCTTTGCCATCCCTTCTGGTTTCAGCAGTGCCACAAGGCGTTCCGCCAGATCCGTCGATGGAAGGTTGGTGAAACCCTCAAAGGACGAAAACCAGGCAAGCTCGTGAGCCTGACGTGAAATGGCTTCGGCGATTTCACTTCGTCCATAACCCGCATTCACGAGCCAAAGCCCGGCATGACAGTCCAGATAGGACTTGCCCTCGATATCGAAGACCCGAGCCCCCGCTCCACGGACGATTGGGACGACGCCATCTCGTTCAAGAATCTGGGATCTGGAGAATGGCGACCATTTGTACTTGATGGTTCGCTCGGAAATCCTTGAGTTAGAAATGTTCATCGGTCGATCCTCGTTGTGATGCACTTGACCCTCAGATAGCTCTTCAACGCCTCGAGCCCTTTCTCCCGGCCAAAACCGCTGTTCTTCACACCTCCGAATGGCGTTTCGACGCCTCCGGCAAAATACTCGTTGATGAATATCTGACCGGCTTCGATACCGCGGGCCAGCGCCAGGGCCCTGCCGATATCCCGGGTATAAATGCCGGCAACCAAGCCATAGTCGGTGGCATTCGCAAGGCTCAAAGCGTGTTCCGGGCAATCCGCCGCCTGGATGGTCAACACGGGCCCGAAAATTTCCTCGCGCACCTCCGGCCCGCCGACCCCGTGCGCCTTGATTATGGTCGGTGAATAGAAGAAGCCGCGCTCAAGTCCTGGAACCTCGATGCGGCCGTTACCGGCGATCCGCTCCGCACCGTTTCCGAGCGCGGAAGACACCAAGGACTCAATACGCTCCAGCTGTTTGCGCGAAATGATCGGGCCGATGTCGGGATTATCCAGGCCATGGCCGGCCGTCATTGACTTCAAGGCCGCAGCAATCCGGCCTACAACTTCTTGCTCGACCGATTTTTCGACAATGAGCCGGGACCCTGCCGAACACACTTGGCCTGCATTCAGGCAAAAGGCCTTGATCGCGCCAGCAACGGCGCTGCCGATGTCGGCATCTGCAAGCACGATAACCGGCGACTTGCCGCCAAGTTCCAGGGTTA
>JAEUMI010000032.1 GCA_016792825.1 Hyphomicrobiales bacterium | reverse complement strand
TTCCCCGTTACCAGGCGGGAAAGGGTCTGTTCAACATGCTCGGGCTTGCGGCTGGGGGATGTCGGCTGAAGCATCAGGACGATGTCGTAGGCTACGCCATCAAGCGATTCCATCGTGGTCAGCGCGTGGTAAAGAACTTCGAAGTCTCCGATGATGGAGCCTGAGATATTGCCGGGCCTGCGGAATGGCGCCGCGAGGCCCGATTCTTCCGCAACCCGGGCAATTTCCTCATGATCGGTGGAAACAATTGCCCGGTCAATGCCCGGTATGGCCCTCACGACCTGGCCAACCAGCGCCACCAGCGGCACGCCGCCAACCGTCCTGAGGTTTTTGAGTGGGATGCCCTTGCTGCCACCCCGGGCTGGAACAACAGCTAGGACACGGCGACCTTCAAACATGCTGGTATAGCTCCGTTCCGGGAAATGTCAGAAGATCTTCCGGCTTCCTGATCCGGTGAAACTGACAACCGTTCCGGGCTGCGGCTGCCGCGTCGTTCTCTCCATCGCCAACTACGAGCAGCCGGGAGGGCCGAACGCCGTGGTGGGTCAAGAGGCCTGCAATCGTTTGTGCCTTGTCGTGCGGGTAGCCATAGATGCCGGTGAATAGGCTCAACCAGGCACGCCGCGCCAAAAGCGTGGTGAGCTGCTCCTGTGGCGTCACAGAACAGACGTAAAGCGGAACTGCGTCAGACAGTCTTTGCAGGAGCTTGCTCGCCCCTGGCATTTCCGGTGCCGCTTCAACGGCGGCGGCGGCGGCAGCCCCGTAGGCACTGATCATTGTGTCTGCCATGGTTGACTGGGCTGGAAGGCCAATCCTTGCCGCTTCAATTATCATCTCCGGAATCACCCGCTGCCGCGGCCCGTCAGGGTCACGGTCAAGAATGGCTGCAACCGCAGGGGCGAAATCCGCCGGAAAGACATCGAAGAAGGCCTGGCGCTTGGCCCCGGCAGATTGCACCAAGGTACCGTCGAAATCGAACACAATGACGTCAAAGGGTATGTTTGACACGAAAGTAGGAGAGCCAGTTGTCGACTTTCGTCTTGCGCTGATCGCGGTTCATGCGGGCAATCGCGGGATCCTCGTAGAACGAGTCGTTGTTGAAGTGAGTTGTTGACACCTCTTCGAAAATACAGCCTTCAAGCGTATGAAACTTGTGCCATTGATTTGGTTCGACAAGCAGGGTGTCGCCTGGCTGCATAGCGAACTTATTCCCGTCTTTGACAATTTCAAGATCGCCCGCAAGGAGCTGGAATGTTTCTTCCTTCTGTTTGTGAAAATGATATGGGTGCTTTTGCCGGGCCAATTGGATTACCAATTTCTTGGCGTAATCGCGGTTTATGCAGGTGATGATCACGGCGCCAAACTCGCGGAACCGGCGCAGGCCATAGTGGTGTGAAATCTCGATAGAAGAATCCTCGTTGATATGAATGCCGGCCTTGTTCAGCATGCCGCGGACCTGCAGCATGATC
Organism: Hyphomicrobiales bacterium; assembly: GCA_016792825.1. Lineage (GTDB taxonomy): Bacteria > Pseudomonadota > Alphaproteobacteria > Rhizobiales > Aestuariivirgaceae > Aestuariivirga. Next base: position 2,858 of record JAEUMI010000032.1, on the reverse strand, counting down.
TGGTAAACCATCTGATCGTCATTCAGATCTTGTTCAACCATCGCGTCTGCGAAAGGCGCGCGCGCGGCATAATCCTTGTCGGCGGCAATTCCCGGCCGGAAATTGCCGCTGCTCATGCCGCCTTCTTGCAAGGGCATCGCAAAGAAAACATCCTCCTTGCCAACCCGCTCACCTTTCTTGATCGCGCGCTTGGCAAAGGCGCCGCGCTTCAAATCAACCAGGGTTTGACGCTCTTCTGCAGGTGCCGGCGCGCGCTCGGCAGGGCCGATCATCGCTTTCGCCGATTTGAAGGCAGCCAGCCATTTTTCGAGCTGTTTCGGCGTGGATGAATAGGCATTGAGCTTGTACTTGTCGGTGTTGAGGCCGACGTGGCGTTCAAATAATCTGGCGCCCAGCGCCGCGGCAATCTGGATAGCGGAGGTATTGTCTTGATTCTCATGTGTTGACCAGCCTACGGGCACCCCGCGATAGCGCGCTTTGAGCTGCTTCACCTGGTTGAGTTGAAGCATGTTGTCGGGCGTGGGATAAATCGCCACGCAGTGCATGAGGGCGAAGTTCACGCGCTCGATCTGGAGAAAATTCACCAGCCAGTCGATTTCGTCAGTGCGCAGGCCGGCAGTCGAAACAATGACAGGCTTGTTCACACGGGAGATTTTTTCAATTAGCGGCCTGTCGTCTGCCGAGCAGCTCGCAACCTTGATGACATCAAGTTCCATGTCGCATATGATATCGACTGACTCCTCGTCGAAAGGCGTGCACATGGTCAAAAGGCCATTGTTTCGTGCAATCTCCGCAAGACCGCGGAATTCGTCCATCGATAGCTTGGTTTCGCTGAATCTCTTGATGTATTTCAAGTCGGTGCGCGTCTTAAAATCCGGGTGAATGAAACTGTCGAGTTGCCGGAACTGAAACTTCAAGGCGCCCCGGACACCTGCGGCATTGTTGACGCTGGCAACCTCCTGAATAATCCGTGTGGCATGGGCGCAATCGCCCTGGTGATTGTTGGCTAGATCGTAAATGAACAAGTCGTCGAACTTGAAGGGTTCCTGCATTGCATCAATTCCTTACAATATCGCTTCGGGCACATAGCCCGCGCTCCAATCAATTCTCACTCTCCGCCCGAGATTATGTGACTTGAAGGCCGCGGCAATCACCATCATTGTGTCGAGGCCGCGCTCGAGGCTAATTGGAGACTGACTGACCGTGCCATTCAGCACGCAAGCCAGATGATCTATTTCCGCCTTGAAATCATCAGGCCGCGTCTTAGCGATCAATTCCTCTTGAATTGTGTCACCGCCTTGGCCGCTCAGTACCGCGTCGTGCCCTGGCCGGTGGTTGACGCGCCACTCGACGAATCCGTTGCTGCCCTGAAGTCTAGCTGATTTTTCCGCTGGCTGTGTTACGACATCCTGGATGACGTCGCCCACGAGGCCGTGCTCAGTTTTCAGCGTCAACAGTGCCAGTTGATCATAATCGGCGCCGTCCTGCTTCACCATGTCCAGCGTGGCAAAAACCTCGGACACTCGTCCCGCGCCCGCAATATGGGCAAAATGCTGCCAGATGTTTATTGCATGCGAATGTTCGCCGGTGGCACCGCCACCTCGGGCTGAAAACCCCAAGTAGGAATCTGCTGGGCCCGACAGCCAAGGATGGGCGCCGAATATGCCTTTCCAGTGCTCGCGCGTGCGGGCTGAAATTGTCTGCAGATTGCCAAGAATTCCAGACCGGATGGCCATCTCGGCCCGTTCGGTATTTTTCCCTAGGCAGTGATTATATCCAACGGCGGCAAAGACGCCGGATTTCAGCACAACGTCGTGAAGCTTCTTGCATCCGTCAAGGCCCGGCCCCGCGAGCGGCTTTTCGATCAGCAAGGCGCGTGGCCGCACGCGTTCGAGCGTCTCAAGCGCTATCGTCATGTGGCTGTCGGGTGGTGTGCCAATGAACACCACATCAGCCGGATCGCCGAAGGCTTCCCGGGAATCCTTCAATACAATTGCGTCGTCCCACGAGCCATATCGCCCCGGATAGATGCTTTCCCGTGCGCGCAGCAAAGCGGCGGGGTCGATATCAGTTAGCGTGACCTGCCAGCCGCGGCTCCGAGCGGCATTTGCAAGATGATTTCCAATCGAGCCAGCACCAATGATTCTTATTGAAAACAATACAAAAACTCCAGCGTCCCACAAAACGCGCGGTATCCTTAGCTTCTCAAAAGCGATATGTCTACCGCACGCATATTCCACATGCGGCCATTCAAATCAGCGCGATTCCACCGGAGTATTATTTTGCGGCTGTTGCATTTGACCGGAGTACGAGGGCTTTGTTGCCAGCCTTACTGAGATCAGTCCGGCCACCAGAATGAGGCCAAGGCCGGTGAGGGTCGTCCAGCGCGGAATTTCACTGAAGAACAGGAAGCCCCAGAGCGGGGCCCAGAACATGCCGGTATATTCAAACACGGTGACGAGATTTGCATCGGCGGTGCGGTAGGCATTGGTGAGCAGTGACATGGCGACCGCGGCGATGACGCCGCAGACACCCATGAGGAACAGGTCGTAGTTGCCCGGCCAGGCCCAGGCCCGCACCAGGAAGTCAAAGCTTGGGTGGCCGAGGTGGTCGACGCCGGCAATGGCGAAGAAAGCCGCAATGAGAATGGCCCCCAGGAAGTAGACGGCGTTCTGGTAAAAGGCCATGACCGTTGCAGGTTCCGATACGCCCAGTTTGCGGGCAAAGATCATGGCAAGGGCATAGGATGCGGCGCTGACAAGGCTGAAGAGGGCCGCCGGATTGAACAGCGCGGTGCCCGGCTGCAGGATGATCAATACGCCCACGAAGCCCAGGGCGATTGCGGCCCAGGACATTCC
>JAEUMI010000123.1 GCA_016792825.1 Hyphomicrobiales bacterium | reverse complement strand
TCCTCCCGCATCCGCCAGCGGACGAGGCGCCGGGCCTGGCGGGGAAGATCTGCCAAGGCAGCCTCGAGGGCCTCGAGCCGGCGGATGACTCGCGCCGCATTGACCATCCCATCAGCGGATTTGGCCCGGGCGGGAGCTCTTGCCTGCCGGATCGGCGGCCCGATGGTTATAAACTCGCCATCGGTATTGAAAAAGTGGATGCGGGGCACAGCCCGCTTGGGATTTCTGCGGCGCGGGAACACAATACGGGGCTGCGGATCGAAGAGCTGGAATAAAGGACGTGAAATCCCGCGCTTTCCAGGTTTTACAGCCCCCGCCGACTTGGGTCGTGAGACAGCGGGCGCAATCACAAGGCCCTTTGCCGCAACGACGATGAGGCGGCGCAGGCAGGATTCGGCGGGGCGGAGAACCCGCAGCACCGCCCGGTAGGCTGGCCACGAAATCCGCGAAACTGTTGCATCACCCACAAGCCCCAGCATCACGAAGAGCGTTTCAACGATCCCGGCAAGTACCTCGCTGTTGCGTTTGATAGCCACGTCCCAGTCCATAAGTGCTTATCCTGTTGAAAGAACGAAACGGGAACACAAATGACATACTAGGAATATAGTGTCAAGTAATATTTAAACAGATATCGGACAATTCGCACCTCGGCATGAGGAAGCAGCAGCTTTCACCCCATCCTCACCGCCTTGTGTGTCTCAGTGATTTGCCAATTTGCGGCATCCCGGCGCAAAGTTCGCCCTTGCAACCGGGAGGATCATCATGAGCCGCATCGAAGTCCGCAAAGGCATGCCCGATGTCCAGCTGGACCGTGCCGAATTCGAGCGACGCTTTCGCAACCGTTTCTTCGATCCCGCCTTTGCCAAGAACGAGGCGGCTCTCAAGGCCATCATTGACACGGCCTGGGAAGGCTATGGCGTCTATCGCAAGAACCCCATCAAGCGTGTGGCGGGTGTGGGCTATGCCAGGCCCACGGCGGAGTTGCCGGTGGAATGGCTTGAAACCAAGGCGGCAATCGATGCCGCCGAGGCCCGCCAGAAAAATCCAAAATCGCCGAGCCGGATTCTTCTCGTCAATGGCTCCATGCGCTCAGACCAGAGCTGCCCCGGCGAAATGTCAAAAACCTGGCGGCTGCTGAAACTTGCCGAGGAAGTTGTCCATGCCGCAACCGGATTTGAAACCGAGATTCTCGACCTCTCGCTGCTCACCTCGCAATATGGCCGTGTCATTCACCCGTGCAAGGCCTGCGTTTCAACCGCCATGCCGCTCTGCCATTGGCCGTGCTCGTGCTATCCCAATTTCGCCATGGGGCAGACCAGCGACTGGATGAACGAAATCTATCCCATGTGGGCGGCGGCCCATGGCGTGATGATCCTGACCCCGGTGAACTGGTATCAGGCTCCGGCTGGCCTGAAGGCGATGATCGACCGGCTGGTCTGCGCCGATGGCGGCAATCCCGATCCCACCACGACAGGCGGCAAGGACCCGCAGAAGGCGAAGGAAATCGAGTTGAAGGGCTGGGACTATCCGCGCCATCTTGCTGGCCGTGCCTTCTCGGTCGTGGTCCATGGTGACGCGGCAGGAGTTGAAAACCTCAGGCGCATCCTCACCGATTGGCTCGAAGACATCGGCATGATTGCCGCTGGCCACAAATCCCACATCGGCGCTTACATCGGCTATCTCGGAACCTATGCCGAAAGCCACATTGATCTCGACCGGGATGAGGGCGTGCAGGCGGATGTGAAAACGGCGGCCCAGGCGCTGGTGAATGCGGTAACCATGCTCCGCGCTGGCAGATTAAATCCTCCCGACGCCCAATTGCATGAAGCACGGCCGAAGTAAGGACTCCAAATCCTCACCCTGAGGAGCCATGCAAAGCATGGCCTCGAAGGACGCTCACCGCGGACATGGATGCTTCGAGGCTCCCCCGGATCAAGTCCGGGGTCGCACCTCAGCATGAGGGTACTTAGACTTGACTCCGCTGCTCCCCCATGTTTCGTGGCGCCGGAAGTGATTTGAGGAGTCTCGCTTGAGCATTGCATTTACGTTTCCCGGCCAGGGAAGCCAGGCGGTTGGCATGGGCAAGGCGCTGGCCGATGCCTTTCCTGCGGCGCGCACTGTCTTTGACGAAGTGGATGCGGCGCTTTCGCAGAAGCTATCCACCCTCATGTGGGAAGGGCCGGAAGCAGACCTGACGCTCACCGCCAATGCCCAGCCCGCCCTCATGGCCGTGAGCATGGCGGTCCTTGCGGTGCTCCAGGCCGAACACGGGGTCACGGTTGCCTCAACCGCGAAATTTGTCGGCGGCCATTCGCTGGGCGAATATTCGGCCCTGGCCGCGGCGGGGACTTTTTCGCTGAGCGATACCGCACGCCTCCTGCGCATCCGCGGCAAGGCCATGCAGGCCGCAACCCCGCTTGGCATCGGCGCCATGGCGGCCATTCTCGGGCTCGACTTTGCCGATGTGGCAGCCGTGGCCAAGGATGCTGCCCAGGGCGATGTCTGCCAGGCCGCCAATGACAACAGCAGCGGCCAGGTGGTGCTCTCCGGCCACAAGGCGGCCGTGGACCGCGCCTGCGAACTGGCCAAGGCCAGGGGCGCAAAGCGCGCCATCTTGCTTCCCGTCAGCGCCCCCTTTCACTGCGCCCTGATGCAGCCCGCTGCAGATGCGATGGCCGAAGCCTTGATGAACGTGACCATGAATAAGCCGTCAGTTCCTTTGGTTGCGAATGTCGTCGCCGGACCGATTTCTGATCCCGCCGAAATCCGCAAGCGGCTGGTGGAGCAGGTAACCGGCACGGTGCGCTGGCGCGAATGCGTGGGCTTCATGGCGGGGCAGGGCGTTAAACTGTTTTGTGAAGTGGGCACCGGTAAGGTATTGACCGGACTCCTGAAAAAGAATGCCCCGGAAGCCCAGGGCCTGGCCCTCGGTACCCCTGATGAAATCGCGGCAGCCGCTGCAGTCTTGAAGCAAGGATAAGTCGATGTTTGATCTCACGGGAAAAACCGCACTCATTACCGGCGCCACCGGCGGCATCGGCGCCGGCATTGCAAGGGCGTTGCATGGGGCAGGGGCCACCATTGCGGTTTCCGGAACCCGCGCTGCCGTGCTGGAAGAACTGAAGGCGGCTTTGGGAGGGCGCGTTCATGTTCTCCCCTGCAATCTCAGCGACCCTGCCGATGTTGAAAAACTTGTCCCCGCCGCCGAGGCTGCCATGGGCGGCATTGATATCCTCGTGAACAATGCCGGCATCACCCGCGATGGCCTCGCCATGCGCATGAAGGATGAGGACTGGGCCGCCGTGCTTGACGTGAACCTGACCGCCAGCTTCCGCCTGTGCCGCGCCGCCATGCGCCCCATGATGAAAAAGCGCTGGGGCCGCATCGTGAACATAACGTCCGTGGTGGGCGTGACCGGCAATCCCGGCCAGGCAAATTACGTGGCCTCCAAGGCCGCCATCATCGGCCTGTCCAAGTCCCTGGCCCAGGAACTGGCTTCGCGCAATGTGACGGTGAACTGCGTCGCCCCCGGCTTCATCGCAACGCCCATGACCGATGTTCTGAACGACAAGCAGAAGGAATCGATCCTCGCCAGGGTTCCCGCCGGCAGGCTGGGCTCACCCGATGACATCGCCGCCGCCACCCTATACCTCGCGTCGGACGAAGCCGCCTATGTGACCGGCCAGACCCTCCATGTGAATGGCGGCATGGCGATGATTTGATTGAATAAATTATCCCCCTTTTGCCGCAATTGGATTCTGTGGTAGTTAGCGGGTAGGCACAAGGGGGAACCACCAAAAACCGGGTGTCCAACCTAAGTATGATTCCAAGCAAACAAGGACGATTGAACATGAGTGACGTTGCTGAGCGGGTAAAGAAGATCGTTGTCGAGCACCTCGGTGTGGACGGCGACAAAGTGAAAACCGAGGCAAGCTTTATTGACGACCTCGGCGCCGACAGCCTCGACACGGTTGAACTCGTCATGGCTTTCGAAGAGGAATTCGCCATTGAAATTCCCGACGACGCTGCCGAAACAATCCAGACCGTTGGCGATGCAGTGAAGTTTATTGAGAAGGCCGCTGCTTAAGGTTTCGCCCCCTGAGCGGGGCAATAATCAATCGCCACGCGGGGGCAGGGATGTGAAACGCCCTGGCCCCCGCGTTTTCATTTAAGGGAGAGCGCATGCGTCGTGTCGTAGTGACCGGATTGGGGATCGTCAGTCCCCTTGCCAACGGAATAGACGAAACCTGGTCCCGCATGCTGGCGGGCGCATCAGGCGCCGGTCCCATCACCAAGTTTGACGCCAGTGATCTGCCTTGCCGCATCGCCTTTGAGGTGAAGCGCGGCGACGGCAGCAACGGCACCCTGAACCTGGACCAGTGGCTCGACGGCAAGGAGCAGCGCCGCAACGATGATTTCATTCAGTATGCGTTGATCGCCGCCAGGCAGGCCCTCACCGATTCAGGCTACGAAATCAAGACGCCGGAACAGCAATACCGTACCGGCGTGCTGGTGGGCTCCGGCATCGGCGGCCT
>JAEUMI010000336.1 GCA_016792825.1 Hyphomicrobiales bacterium | reverse complement strand
TTTTCCGTCCTCGTCCTGCTGGTGGAAATTCCGCTCGGAATCTTCATCGCGCTGCGCATGGCGCCGTCGGGGCTGATGACCTCCACCTATATCGTGCTGATGGCCATTCCGCTGCTCACGCCTTCCATCGTGGTGGGCTATCTGTGGAAAGCCATGTCACTGGAGCAGGCGGGGCTTTTGTATGAAATTGCCGGCTGGTTCGGGCTTGCCTACAACATGAACTCGGTTGGCGTTTCCTGGCTCACCCTGGTGCTGATGGACGTCTGGCACTGGACCAGCCTGGTGGTGCTTTTGTGTTTTGCGGGCCTTCGCGCCATCCCTGACGATTATTACCGCGCGGCGCGTATCGACGGAGCGAATGCCTGGGCCATCTTCCGCTATATCCAGCTTCCGAAGCTGCGGCTGGTGCTGCTCATCGCCATCCTGCTGCGCTTCATGGACAGCTTCATGATCTATGCGGAAACCTATGTGGTCACCCGGGGCGGCCCCGGGGTTTCGACCACGCTTCTGTCACACGAGCTGGTGCAGACGGCGACGGTGCAGTTCGACCTCGGCGAGGCGGGGGCCATGTCGGTCATCTATTTCCTGATCATTCTGTGCGTCTCGTGGGCCTTCTTCACGCTGATCGTGCCGCGCGAACGGGGCAGGGAAGCATGACCTCGCGCTTTTCCTTTGCGCCGCTTGTTTTCGTGGTGTTTCTCATGGTGCCGATCTACTGGCTGTTCATCATGAGCGTGAAGAGCATTGGAGAGATCAGCGGCGCTGTTACCTTCTATCCGCATGCGCCGACGGTGGAGAATTTCCGCTTCATCCTGAACGACCCGAGCTGGTTTTACGGCTATGTCAACGCCACGATCTATGTGTTGATGAACGTGGTGATTTCGATTGTGGTTGCGGTGCCTGCGGCTTACGGATTTTCGCGCTACCGGTTCTTCGGCGACCGGACCCTGTTTTTCGGCCTCCTCGGCTTCCGCATGATGGCGCCGGCGGTCCTTTTTGTGCCGTTCGTGCAGATTTTCTCGGGGTTGGGCCTGATAGACACACATATCGCGGTGGCCATCGCCCACTGTTTCTTCAACGTGCCACTGGCCATCTGGATTCTGGAGGGGTTCATTTCAGCCATCCCGCGCGAGATGGATGACAGCGCTAAGCTCGATGGCTATGGCTTCGGACGGTTCTTCGTCCGCATCCTGCTGCCGCAGATCGCACCCGGCATCGCGGTCACCGCCTTCTTCTGTTTCATGTTCTCGTGGACCGAAACGCTACTGGCTAACGCGCTGACGGTGGTTCAGGCCAAGCCCATCAATGGCATCATGTCGCGGGCCGGCAGCGTGCTTGCGGCGGACATCCCGCTGCTAGCGGCCGCAAGCGTGATCGGACTGGTTCCCGGCATCATGCTCATCGTGTTCATGAAGAAGCACCTGGCGCGGGGCTTCTCCATGGGGCGCGTTGTCTAGATTTTGATATCAACACCAGTCTCATACAAGCAAGAAAATGGTTGGAAATTGACAGAATCACGTTCGCATCTGGCCCACTGCAGAAGTCAGGCCTCACTTGTAACAGAGGCCCGAATTCGCGATCAACGTTGATCAAATGTCTATTACTACCAGCCCACGATCTGACAGAAGATGATCAGGGTCGCAAGCCAGCCTACGGCAAAGGCAAGGGTTCGCACAAAGGGAATACCTGCCGTGTAACCGAGATAATGGACCACTCGTGCCCATAGGTAAATCGTAGCCCACAAAGCCGTTGTGGCATTTGCTGTAGCGGTAAGATTGGCTACCAGAACAACGCAGGCGAAAGGCACCAGATTTTCGACAGCGTTGTAATGGGCTTTCTTGGCGCGTGCTGCCCATACAGGAAGCGGATCGCTGTCGGCCTCATAGGTGAGCGTGCGCATGATCCCTGAGCTCAGCATGCGTGTCAGAATATAAGGCAACCACATCAATGCCGTGAGCACCGCAACCCAGGCCAAAATCTTGAGATCTGCTGACATCTGATTTCCCCTCCTTGAATTGGGTTTGGACTGCCCCCGAAAGCCGTCATCGGCAATTGGGAGGAGACTCAAGCCGACGAACAATATTAAAAGTAACATCATAAATATTGTTGATCAATGGTTGGCTGCATACACAACCTTCTGCTCAAGCAGTAGATTGGTCAAACTCGAAGAAGTGTGAGCAGTTCTCCAACCCTCTCGCGGTATGAAGTATTGCCAGTTCCAATATGATGCCGACAAGAAGCCGAAATCCAAGCGATTTTTACTGTGAGCCCGTTGGAGACTTCGAGCCCTTGCTGCAGCTTGTCCACTCACTGTGGCAGAACGGACTTTCAATCAACAATTTCCCCTTTTTCAGAAAACTGGTCTGCATGCAGAGGCACACCTGACATGGACTGACAGCTGCACTTGGTCTCCTGTTGGCCCAAAGCGGAAATTCGGATTGACCTACTTCCCTTGTGTATAAGCTATTGCTGCTCAACCAGGCGGATCAGCAGGGCCACTTCCTTGGCCAGGCGGTCATCGGTCTTGATCTGGTCATCGATCTTGCGCACCGCATGGAGCACGGTGGAATGATCGCGGCCGCCGAACCTGCGGCCGATTTCGGGGAGCGAACGCGAGGTCATTTTCTTCGCGAGATACATGCCGACCTGGCGCGGCACGACAATGGAGCGGGCGCGGCGCGGCGAAAGCAGATCGGTGCGCGCCACGTTGAAATGGCGGCCGACGATTTTCAGGATGTCGTCGATCTTGATGCGGCACTGGTCGGGATTGGCCGACATGTCGCGGAGCACCATGGCGGCGAGGTCGAGGGTGATGGGCGATTTGTTGAACTGCTGATAGGCAACGATGCGGTTCAGGGCGCCTTCGAGCTCGCGGCCGCCGCCGGTGATGCGGTTGGCGACAAATTCCAGGACGTCATCGGGGATGACCACGGAATGATCGCGGCTGTTCATGGCGACGTAGCGGCCCAAGACAATCTTGCGGCGCAGTTCGAGGTCGGGCAGCTCGATGTCAATGACCAGGCCGCCCATGAGCCTCGAGCGCATGCGCTGGTCGATGGTATCGAGTTGTGACGGCGGAACGTCCGCCGCCACAATTACTTGCCTCCTCGAATCCACCAAAGAATTAAACGTGTGGCAGAATTCCTGCTGCATGGTCTTGCCCTGCAGGAACTGGAAATCGTCAATGAGCAGCACATCCACCGACTGGAACTGGTCCTTGAAGGAAATGGTGTCGCGGCTGCGCAGGGCCTGGATGAAGCTGTACATGAAGCGCTCGGCGGTGAGGAAGAGCACCTTGCGTTCGGGATGAATGTCGCGGATGCGGTGGCCGATGGCGTTGAGCAAATGGGTCTTGCCCAGCCCCGAGGCGGAATGAATGAACAGGGGATTGAAGGTGACGGGAGCGCCGGCACTGGCCTCGGTCACCCGGCAGGCGGCGGCATGGGCCAGCTGATTGGAGGTTCCCACCACGAAACTGTCAAAGGTCTGGGTTGAATCAAGCTGGGTATTGCGCTCGCCCTGCTGGAGGAAATTGGCGCCGGGTTGGGCGCTGCCGCGCGGTTCATCCTGGGCGGGGCGGGGCTTTTCGGCGGGGCGCTCGGCCATTTCGACGGCGCGGGGCGGCGTCACCTGGCCGCGGACCCGCACCTGCACCGCATCAAGCCGGCCAAATTCGGTTTCGGCAATTTTCTGCAGCTTGGTTACATAGTGGTTTTCAATCCAGCTCTTGAGGAAGCGGGTGGGCACGGAGACAATGAGTTTCAGGTTGCAGCAATCTTCCGCGTCCATGCGGCCAAACCAGCTGGTAAAGAGATCATCCCCCAATTCGGCCCGGAGCCGGTGGGAAACCCGCTGCCACTTCTGTTTCAGATCGACCGTCTCAACCGCTAAATCAGTCATTTTCCCGCGCACTCTCTCGTTGCATTCTTCAACTCATAATTCCCGTGAAGCTTCAGACACAGGAATTCGGCATCGTTCCTGTCAAAAAGAACAATCCACGCCTGTGCGACGCCTCAGACCTACAACTTGGAGAACCTACCCGCCCTTAAACGCCCAAATAACTCCGTGTCAGAAACAAACCCCACACTCTGACATTTCATTTTTTGCATCCCTTTGGTATTTTAACCCGCTGTCTTCGTGCCTTCCCGTGAGCAGCGTTGAGGAGAAACTACAAAAGCCAAGTGACACACTGCAAGATGAATCAGGCATTGTTCCGTACACGGAGCGCACCGGTGGTTTGGGCGGTTTTCGAGCGCCCCTTCGGAGTTTTGCTAACTCTATGATGTGACATTGTGAATCAGGCCGATCCGGGCGGCGGGAGAAATCATTTGGGCGGCGCAGCAGCAAAAAATTTGCACAGCAGCATGAACGGAAACCAACATTATTTTTTGGCGCGCCCCTGGCGCCTGCGCCAACGCATTGAAATATTTACATTAACCGTGTCAAATACCGTCCGTCATCTGACAAACAAAAACGCGCCTGAGATGATCCCGGCGCGTTTTCAAATAGTTATGTGGATAACTTTCAGGCGAAAAGGGCCCGGATGCGGCTGGTGAGCCGCGAAATCTTGCGGGAGGCGGTATTCTTGTGAAGGATGCCCTTCTGGGCGCCGCGCATGAGCTCCGGCTCAGCCGCCTTCATCGCGGTTACCGCTGCTTCCTTGTTGCCAGCGGTGATCGCTTCCTCAACCTTGCGGACGGTGCTGCGGACGCGGCTGGTGCGGTTCTTGTTGATGGTTTCGCGGCGCGCCGAGACGCGCGTTGCCTTCTTTGCCGATTTTGTATTGGCCATTGAACTTTCCTGATTATCTTAAACGGGGTCACACGAACCGGGATAACATAAAAGCCATCAGCGACACACCGATAGCCCAGCAAATCCCAATTGAATTGGGCGGCTTATATCGGGGCCGGGGTTGCCCGTCAATTGCCCAGTGGACAAGGGTTAAAAGCCCCTGTTTACATATCCGTAACCATGACTTCCAGCAGCGCAACCTATCTTGGCATCGACCTCGGGACGACGGCGCTCAAGTGCATAATCGCCGATCATAAACAACGTGTTGCGGGGCTTGCCGAAGTCGCCCTGGCGATCTCGCGGCCGCGGCCCGGCTGGGCGGAACAGAATCCGCAGGACTGGTGGCTGGCCCTTGAGAAGGCCTGCAAGGTATTGCGCGCCAGACAGCCTTCGGCGTGGGGGCGCATTGCGGCCATCGGGCTTTCCGGGCAGATGCACGGGGCGGTCATTCTGGATGGGGCGGGCCAGGTTCTCCGCCCCGCCATACTTTGGAATGACGGACGGGCCGGGGCGGAGGCCGACGTGTTCAACGGGAGGTTTTCCGATGTCGGGCTGATCGCCGGAGTGCCGGCGGTGGCGGGCTTCACCGCTCCCAAGCTTCTCTGGCTTCAAGCCCATGAGCCCAGGATTTTCAAGCAGCTGGCCATGGTTCTGGCGCCCAAGGATTATCTGCGCTTCCGGATGAGCGGAGAGTTCATCACCGATCCTTGCGACGCTTCCGGCATGTCGCTTCTGGATGTGGGGCGAAGAACATGGTCTTCGGCCCTGGTTGAGGTGGCGGGGATCAGGCTTGAGAATCTTCCGCGTATCGATGAGGGCCCGCGCGCTTCAGCTCATCTTCACAAGTCCGCGGCGGACTTTCTCGGGCTGCCGGCGGTGCTTCCCATTGCGGCAGGGGCTGGCGACGCGGCGGCTTCAGCCATCGGCATTGGCGCCATCAATGACGGCGACGGGTTCATTTCGCTGGGAACCTCGGCGCAGTATTTTGTAACCACCAAGAGATTCCGGCCACGGCCCAATCAGATGATCCAGGCGCTGAGCCATGGCCTGCCCGGCCTCTGGTATCAGGTGGCGGCACTTCTAAATGGCGCGAGCCCGCTGGGCTGGCTGAACGGAATTCTGCCGGACGGCAACATTCAGAAACTCCTGCAGCGGACGGAGCGGCGCTATGCGGGACCAGGGCGACTTCTGTTCCTGCCCTATCTCAGCGGCGAACGCACGCCGCACAATGATCCGGCGGCACGGGCGGCGTTTCACGGCCTGCATGCGGGCACCACGCAGGAGGATCTGGCGCTGGCGGTTCTGGAAGGCGTTGCCCTGTCGCTTCTGGATTGCCAGGACGTTCTGGAGCAGAGCGGCACGCGGGTTGCGGAACTGCTGGTGGCGGGCGGGGGCACGCGCAGCACCTTCTGGATGCAGATGCTGGCCAGTGCTCTCAACCGGCGGATCATCATTCCCAAAGGCGCAGACGTCGGAGCGGCGTTTGGCGCGGCGCGGCTGGCCAGGCTTTCGGTGACGGGCGAGGCCATTGCCGCGGTTTGCAGCAAGCCAAAGGCGCTTTTGCATCTGGAACCCGAGCAAAAACTTTCCAAGGCCTATGGGGATCGGCTAGGAGATTTCCGCGCGCTTTACGGCGCATTGAAAGGTATCCAGAATGTATAGCGAGACGCGGCCCTGGGGCACATTCCATATTCTTGACGAGGGCACCGGCTTCAAGGTGAAGCGCATTGCGGTCAACCCTGGCGGCAGGCTTTCCCTGCAGAGCCACAAGCATAGGGCTGAGCACTGGACGGTGGTGACGGGCGTTGCCACGGTGACCGTGGGCGAGAAGGTGCTGGAACTTTCACGCTCGCAGCACATCGATATTCCGCAAGGCGACAAGCACCGGCTGGAAAACAATACGGGCAGCCTGGTGGAAATCATTGAAGTGCAGTTCGGCGACTATCTCGGCGAAGACGACATCATCCGCTATGATGATGTTTACAACCGGACATGAGCGGCCGCATCGGCATAGACCTCGGCGGCACGAAGATTGACGCCATCGCCCTTTCGGAGGCCGGTGAAGCGCTGTTTGAAAAGCGGGTGGCAACGCCCAAAACTTATGAGGGCATCGTTGCGGCGATCGGCTCGCTCGTGCAGGAGGCGGGCGATGGCAAGGTGGGCATTGGCGCGCCGGGATCGCGTTCGCGCGTCACCGGATTGTGGCGCAATGCCAATATCGTGGTGTGCAACGGCAAGCCGTTCCAGGCGGATCTTGAGGCGGTGATCGGGCGGCCGGTGAAAATGGAGAATGACGCGAACTGCTTTGCGCTGTCGGAAGCCATCGACGGGGCGGGACAGGGCTACAGCGTGGTTGCCTTCTTCACGGTGGGAACGGCGCTGGGCGGCGGGCTCGTGGTGAACGGCAAGCTCATCGTGGGGGCCAATGGCGAGGCGGGTGAATTCGGCCATACGGCCCTGCCCTGGCCCAACGACAGCGAATGGCCGCTGCTGCCGTGCTTTTGCGGCAAAGCCGGATGCGCCGAGCAATATGTTTCAGGCACCGGGCTGCAGCGCGACCACCGATGCGTTGCGGGCGAGGACATTTCAGCCAAGGAGATCGTGGCACGAGCGCGTGGCGGTGATGCGCAGGCGCAGGCTTCGCTGCAGCGCCTGCAGGACCGCTTTGCCCGGGTGGCGGCGAATATTTCCTGTGTTGTCGATCCGGATGTGTTCGTGATCGGCGGCGGGCTCAGTGAATTGCCGGAACTTGTCGAGCACCTGGCGCCGCTGATCTCACGCTACAGTTTTTCAGGAACGGCGGAGGTCAAGGTCGTGCGCGCCAAACACGGCGAAAAGAGCGGGGTGCGCGGGGCGGCGCGGCTGTGGGATTAGGCGGTTTAAACGTGCATAATAATGCGCATTTTCCATTGACTTTTTATGCTTATGACTGTAAATGAGACGCTCATGGGCAATGAAACAAACACGCGAAAAGTCATTGCCCGCCTGGAGCGTGAAGGCTGGTTAAAAATTCATGGCGGACGTCATGACAAATTCGAGCATCCTTCCCACCCTGGACTCACGTTGATTGTGCCGCGACACCGGGAGCTTTCGCCGGGCGTGGCGCGTGACATCGCCAAGAAAGCAGGATGGATTTGATGGCCCAGTATATCGGCATTCTCGACGGCAGCGGAAGAACCTATGGGGTGCGCATTCCGGACCTTCCCGGCTGTTATGGCGGGGGTGCTACACCGGAAGCGGCCATCAGTGATGCCATGTCCGCCGCACGGGAATGGATTGCCCAGCGTGAAACCAAAGGCGAGGCGCCGCCCAAAGCGCGCAGCATGGTGCAAATCCTGAAGGCCGGTGAGATAGACGCAAAGCGGAACGAAGCTGCCGTAATCTTGCCAGTTGTCTTGGATGCTGGCCGCACGGTGCGCGCCAATCTCACCTTTGACGCAGGCCTGCTTGAAGCCATCGATGCCGAGGCTTCACGGCGCGGCCTCACGAGATCAGCCTTCCTCGCCAGCGCGGCGCGCGAAAGACTGGAGATCGCGTGATGCGGTTGGACTAGACCCTTCGAGGCCCGCGTTCCGCGGGCACCTCAGGGTGAGGGAATATTATTTTCACTAAGGCTTCTCCCACTTGCCGCTTTTTTCGGAGCGGAAGAAGGCGTCGATGATTTTCATGTTCTGGATGGCGTCCTCGACGCCCCAGACGGGCTTCTCAACTTTGCGGATGACGCGGCCGAAGGCTTCGGCCTG
>JAEUMI010000321.1 GCA_016792825.1 Hyphomicrobiales bacterium | reverse complement strand
GCCTTGCGCATGTCAAAGGGCGCCAGCAGCTTTTGATGCTGGCTCAAATCCTTGAGAGCCTTTGAAACCTTGTCTGCCTGTGCCATGAACATTCCCTATCGTCATTCCGGCGAACCCCGGAATCCCTTTGCCGTCTAGCAGATTCCGGCTTTCGCCGGAATGACGGAATTGCGGGAGCCGTGTCTAATTTCGTCATCCCCGCGCAGGCGGGGATCCACCTTGGCAGTGCCCACGTTGGATTCCCGCTTTCGCGGGAATGACGGAAGTGAGGGCGGGAATGACCGAATTGCGGGAGCCATTTCTAATTTCGTCATCCCCGCGCAGGCGGGGATCCAACTTTGCAGGGTCCACGTTGGATTCCCGCTTTCGCGGGAATGACGGAAGTGAGGGCGGGAATGACGGATATGAGAGAGCTACGCCGCCTGGCGCAGCGCCTTGCCTTCGATGAGGTTGTTGAACAGGGTGCGGCTCATCCGCTCGAGCTGCGGCATGAGGGGCAGCGCCTTGGCGCGCACGCGCGGGTAGGCATCGGGGCCAAGCGCCTCGTTCAGCCAGTCGATATATTGCGGGATATGGGCCCAGCGCTCGATGAGGGCAGGGGTCAGCTCCGCATGGAACTGGGTGGCAAGAAGCGTATCCGCCACCGCCATGATCTGCACTTTGGTGATGGGCGACGTCGCCAGCACTTCGGCGCCCTCTGGCAACTCCTGCACCTCGGCATGGTGCCACTGCATGACCTTCAAGGTGGGCTTCAACCCGTTCGTCATGCCATGGCGCCGGCCAAGACCCGAAAGCTTCACTTCGCCGATGCCCACTTCCGGCTTGCTGGCCACGCCGATCCTGCCGCCCAGCGCTTCCGCCAGGAGCTGAAGCCCCAGGCAGATGCCGAGGAACGGTCGGTTGCGGTTGATGGCCCATTCCTTGATGGCGCGCTTTTCATCGAGAAGCCAGGGGTGCGCCTGGGTTTCCCACACGTCCATGGCCCCGCCCATGACCAGCAGAAAATCATAAGGCGCAAGAGATGGTATCTCTTCGCCCCGGTGCAGCATCACAACGTCCAGTTCGGCCCCGCGCTCGCGCAGGAAATCGCCGAAGAGCCCCGGAGGCTCATCATCCATATGCTGGAACACAAGGGCTCTGCTGATCATTTTTCGCGTCCCGATTGAAGTGGGTGGGTAAATAGGGCTTAGATGACGAATCGCAACCGTTTTCTTTGTCGCAGAAGTTAATGAATCAAAAGCAAAGGACAATCCAGTGACAGCCCCGCGACGGATCATCTTTTTTGCCCTGTTCCCCTTCGCCTGCGGCTACTTCCTGTCCTACCTGCTGCGCGCCGTGAACGCCGTGGTGGCCCCCGACCTGGTCCGGGATTTTGCCGTGTCCCCGGCCGAACTCGGCGTGCTCACCTCGGCCTATCTCCTGTCTTTTTCGCTGTTCCAGCTGCCTTTGGGGGTTTTCCTCGACCGCTATGGCGCAAGGCGGGTGCAGACCGTGCTCCTCGCCATCGCCGCGGCGGGCTGCTTTCTCTTTGCCGCCGCCCCGGACTTTTTTTCGCTGGTGGCCTCGCGCGCCATCATCGGGCTTGGCTTTTCCGCCGGATTGATGGCGAGCTTCAAGGCCTCCTCCATCTGGGTGCCGCCCGAGCGCCGCTCCCTGGCCAATGCCAGCATCATGTCGGCGGGAGCGCTTGGCATCATCATGGCCACCGAGCCCACCGCCTGGCTGGTGACGCAGGTTGGCTGGCGCGCGGCTTTCGTGATTTTCGGCGCCATCATTCTGGCGGGCGCCGCCTTCGTCTTTCTCGCCGTGCCGGAAAAGGAGAGCGAGAAAGTCTCCGCCGGCCTCGGCCGCCAGGTGGCGGAGCTCGTGGAAATCCTGAAGCTGCCCCTGTTCCTGCGCATCGCTCCCATGCTGGCGCTCACCGCCGGGGCGACCATTGCGCTCCAAACCCTCTGGGCCGGACCGTGGTTTCGCGATGTATTGGGCCTCGGCCCCCACGATGTGGCCCGCAGCCTGTTCTGGATGGCCACCAGTTTCATGATCGGCATCTTCATCATCGGCGTGGTGGCTGACCGCCTGCAGAAGCGGGGCGTGAGCCCGATGACCGTGCTGTTAGGCTTCGTCATCGCCAACCTCGCGGCCCAGGCCGTCATCATGCTGCAGGTGAAGGCGCTGGCCTTTGCCGCCTGGTGCGTTGTCTCGGCCGCCGGCCAGGCAGCGATTCTGGCCTACCCCTGGTTTGCCCAGCGCGTGGGCCCAGGCCTTTCCGGGCGCTCCAACGCCACCATCAACTTTGCCATGTTCCTGGTGGCCTTCGCCGCCCAGGCCTTCGTCGGCGTGGTGATCGGCTGGTTCCCGCAAACTGCGGCGGGCTATGATCCGCAGTCTTATATCTGGGCTTTCGGCCTGCTTTTGGCTTTGGAGTTATTGGCCCTGATCTGGTATCTCTTCGTGCCCCTGGCCAGTTTGAAAGAACCCGCTCCATGACCAATCCGATCATTGCCGAAGTCACCCGTGGTGGCATTGTTGAAAGCCGCCATACCGGGGCCTTCGCCGTGGTGGATGGCGATGGAAAGCTGATCAAGTCTGCCGGCGACTTTGCCACCCCGGTGTTTCCGCGCTCGGCTATCAAGGCCTTCCAGTTCGTGCCAGTGATCGAGTCCGGTGCTGCCGATGCCTTCGGCCTCACCGATGAAGAGATCGCCTTGGCGTGCTCGTCCCACAATGGCGAGCCGGAGCATGTGCGTGTCGCCCGCGCCATGCTGCAGAAGGCGCAGAATAATGAAGAGCTCTACGAATGCGGCGCCCATTGGCCGAGCAACATGGAGGCCCAGCACAATGAGGTGCGCGCCGGAGGCAAGGCGCTGCAGGTCCATAACAACTGCTCGGGCAAGCACGCCGGCATGCTGGCGCTGGCGCGCCAGCTCGGCGCCGATCCCAAGGACTATGTGAAGCCGGAGCATCCCGTGCAACGCGCCATTGCCGAAGTGATCGCCAGGTATTGCGAAGTCGATGTGAAATCTCTCACCTGCGGCATTGATGGCTGCTCGGTTCCCACCTGGGCCTTTCCCCTGAGCAACATGGCCCTGGGCTTTGCCAAGCTCACCGAAACCGCGGCGGGAAAACGCATCATCGCGGCGGTGCGCAAGCATCCCTTCATGGTGGCGGGAACCAAGCGCTTCGATACGCGCGTGATGCAGGCCGTGCCCCGCGTCTTCGTGAAGACCGGGGCCGAAGGCGTCTACTGCGGCTGCATTCCCCACGCCCATATCGGCGTGGCGCTCAAATGCGACGACGGCGCCAGCCGTGCGGCCGAAACCGCCATGGCCTCAGTGCTGGCCTCGCTTGATGTCTGGACAGCGGAAGAGAAGGAAACCCTGCAGGGCTTCGCCCATCATGATCTCAAGAACTGGCGCAAGACACCCGTGGGCGACGTGCACGCGGCTATGCCCGGATGACGTTATCCTTCAACTGAATCAGCTCCGGAACTTTCGCGTCGACCTTGCCCAAATCATCAGTCACTATCTCGCGATGGTCCATGCCGAGGATGGCGGCGGTTTTGGAGCCGCTGATCACATTGTTCGCAAGGTAGCTGGGCCCCGCACCCTCGGTTACTGAAACACTTATGCCTTTGCCGCACACCCGGATGAGATTTCCCTGCGCTGACAGGTTGCGCGCGTAAGCGCCCCATCCCAGGCCGATGCCCACATCCTTCGCGTTCTCCACAACATTGCCGCTCACCAGCGTATCGGCCTCCGCATAGATGCCGCCGCCGATCTTGACGCCTTCGGTGCTTCCGCCCTTCGCGTTGCGCACCAGATTGCCGCTGCATACCGCAAGCCGCCCGCCTTCATTGAAATTGGTGATGGAAATGCCGAAGCCCACATCATCGATCATATTGCTGCTCACCACCACGCCTTCAAAGGCAAACTCAACATAGATCGCCACCTCGCCGGTGCGCGAAATGTTGTTGCCCAGGATCTGGCAGTTGTTGCCCGCATTGTTGCGGATCGCCGAGAAATGGCAGTCCGCTATGCGGTTGTTGGCCACCATGACCTGGCCCGCCTTGTAAATGTTGATGCCGTTGCCGTTCTGCCCGGAGCCGCCGGCTTTCGCCGCGATGCGCTCCACCCGGTTGTTGATGACCAGCGTGCCGTCCTCGCGCTTCTCCGATGTCCACACCTGGATGCCGTTGTTGCCGATGTCATGCACATGGTTGCCGGAAATTTCGAGGCCCCTGGAGTCGAGGGCGAAGAGGCCGGTCTTCTCCTGCAGGAGAAACGCGTTGCCCGAGATGCGCCCGCCGCAGTTCCTGAGCACCAGGCCATTTCCGCCGCCTTCAAATGTGAGACCGCTGATGCCGAGATGTTGGGCGCCCTCGACACTGAGAATGTCCATGCTGCCGAGCGCCACAAGCCGAGTTTGTCCGGCGACACCTTCGATCTGCAGTGAAGACTTGAGGTTCAGTCCGGCGACAAGGAACTTTCCAACCCCAAGGCGCAGGAGGCCGCCGTTTACCGCCGCATGGTCAATCGCCGCCTGCAATTCCACGGTCTGATCGGCCCCGTTTGCGATGATTTCAGCCGCCGCAGGTGTTGCCGCAAGGGCGGCCCCTGCGGACAAGAGGGATCGGCGCGAGAAGTTCATTTTGACACACTCCGCCCGGAGCGCAGCAAAAACTGTGCCTCAGGGTTCGGAAACCAGCTTGGTTGAGGGTTCGCTGACGATGCCGGTAAGCGCCTTGAACAGGCCCATTTTGTCGGCCGTGTCCTTGATGAAGCAGCTCGAATCCTGGAATTCAATCTCGTCCGCGAATCTCCCCGATTCCTGAAGTCTTTTGCAATCCAGTGAATGGATCAACAGTTCCTTGGGCTCCGCCATCACCAGAACATAGGACGAGGTCCCCGAGGTTTCGGCGGCCTGCAATATCCACCACGGGCCTTCCAGCGGCACAAAGGAAGCCACCATGTCCGAATTGCCCGATTTGACCAGGTAATGTGAAGCTTCCGGCGAGAAGTCCAGAGGCTCCGTGCTCTTCTTCCAGCCGCCGTCGTTGCGTTCATATGGCGCCAGATTGGGATAATTCGCCAGAAGGAGCCTGGCGTCCCCATCGGCAAACAACGGTTTCCTGGTTTCAAGATTGCACCCCGCCAGCCCCAAGGCCAAAAGGCCCAGAAAAATCACGCGAAACCAAGTGCCCATCTTGATCAACCGTTTCTCTTCAAAGAATCAACTACAGCCTCACGCAAAGCGGCTAAATTTCCACTGGCATAAACTTCCCAGAGGATTTCACTGTCAACGCGGTCGTATGCGTGCCTCAAATGATTGCCGATGTCTGAAACCCGCCGCCACGGTATGTCGGGCCTCGTTTCTTTCAAACTGTCAGGTATATGTCGAGATGCTTCGCTCAGTATCTCCAGAAATCTTTCAAAAGCCGCTTTTACCACCTTGTCTGTGGTCAAGTCCTGATAGGTCTTGTTCTTAAGCAGTGCGTGAATTTGATCGATGGCGTCAATGATATCGTGCAGCCTGAAATTGGTCCTGTCGGCCATCAGAAAATCTCAACGATCTCTGACGATATCGAACGTTTGAATGACGCGTCGAGGCTGCGGCGCATGAATGCATTTGCCGGAAGGCCCGTCGAGTCGGCGACAATGTGCTCCACGCCCACCAGATTGAGAATGGAAAATTTACGCGATGGCGCAGCGTCAATCAGTAAGTCGAGATCGCTTGATTCCGTGTGGTCGCCACGGGCGCGCGAACCAAATATTGCCAAATGCTCGACGCCTTCAGCCTCAAATTTTGGCCGAAGTGATTCCAACTTTGCAATGATCTCAACAGTCTTCATGAGCAGCAATCTAAAGGAATTTTTGACGGAATGCTACTCTGCCACCCTTTGCGCAAAACCAAGGCGATTGTTCAACTGTTCAAGCAGCGCCACCGCCGCATCGGGGATGACGGTTCCGGGCAGGAACACCGCCGCAGCCCCCATGTCCTTCAAAGTCTGGACATCCTCCGGCGGAATGACGCCGCCCACCACGACCATGATGTCGCCGCGCCCCGCCTTTTCCAGCGCCGCCTTGAGCAGGGGGATATGGCTGAGGTGGCCTGCGGTGAGCGTCGAGATGCCGACCATGTGGACGTTTTCCTTGGCGGCAAGGGCCGCCACCTCTTCCGGCGTTGAAAACAGCGCCCCGATCTTCACCTCGAAACCCATGTCGGCGAAGGCCGAGGCGATCACCTTCTGCCCGCGGTCATGGCCATCCTGCCCCATCTTGGCAACCAGTATGCGCGGCGGCTGGTCATCTGCCTCCTTGAAAGCCTCCACCGCCCGCTTGGCCATTTCAATTTTCTGCAGGTCGCGCGACGAGGCGATATAAATGCCCTTGGTCACCTGCGTCTTCGCCACATGCCGGTTCCAGACTTTTTCAAGCGCCAGCGATATTTCACCCACCGTCGCCTTCGCCCGCGCCGCGTCAACCGCCGCCGCCAGCAAATTGCCGTCACCGGTCTTTGCAACGTGCGACAGGCGGTCCAGCATCTCCTGGCATGTCAGCGGATCGCGTTCCGCCTTCAGGCGTGTGAGCTTTTCAATCTGGCTGGCACGCACGGCAGAATTGTCCACCTTCAGGATGTCGATCTTGGTTTCATCGGAATTTCGATACTTGTTGACGCCGACGACAGTCTGCTCGCCCGCATCAATGCGCGCCTGGGTGCGGGCCGCCGCTTCCTCGATCCGCATCTTGGGAATGCCGGCCTCGATGGCCTTGGCCATGCCGCCGATCTTTTCAATCTCGCCGATATGCGCCCAAGCCTTTGCCATGAGATCAGCCGTGAGCTTTTCCATGAAGTGGCTTCCGCCCCACGGATCGATGACCCGGCAGGTGCCGGCTTCCTGCTGCAGGAAGAGCTGCGTGTTGCGGGCAATCCGCGCTGAAAAATCCGTGGGCAGTGCCAGGGCCTCATCGAGCGAATTGGTGTGCAGCGATTGCGTGCCGCCCTGCGTCGCCGCCATCGCCTCGATGCAGGTGCGGGTCACATTGTTGAACACATCCTGGGCCGCAAGGCTCCAGCCCGACGTCTGGCAATGGGTGCGCAGGATCAGCGAGCGCTCGTCCTTCGGTGAGTACCGCTGCATCAGCGTGGCCCAGATAGCGCGCGCGGCGCGCATCTTGGCCGCTTCCATGAAGAAGTTCATGCCGATGGCCCAGAAGAAGGAAAGCCGCGGCGCAAATCTGTCGATGTCCAATCCCGCATCAACGCCGGCCTTGGCATATTCAAAACCATCGGCCAGCGTGTAGGCGAGCTCAAGATCGGCGGTGGCTCCCGCTTCCTGCATGTGATAGCCGGAAATCGAAATCGAATTGAACTTCGGCATGTGCGTGGAGGTGTATTTGAAAATGTCGGAGACGATGCGCATGGAGTGCTGCGGCGGATAGATATAGGTGTTGCGCACCATGAATTCTTTGAGGATGTCGTTCTGGATGGTGCCGGAAAGCTTTTCCGGTGGCACGCCCTGTTCCTCGCCTGCCACGATGAACAGTGCCAGGATCGGCAGCACCGCGCCATTCATCGTCATCGACACCGTCATCCTGTCCAGCGGTATGCCGTCGAACAGCGTGCGCATGTCGTAGATGGAATCAATCGCCACGCCCGCCATGCCGACGTCACCGGCGACGCGCGGATGGTCACTGTCATAGCCCCGGTGCGTGGCCAGGTCGAAGGCGATGGAAAGCCCCATCTGCCCCGCCGCCAGATTGCGGCGGTAGAAAGCATTGGAATCCTCCGCCGTCGAAAACCCGGCGTATTGCCGGATGGTCCAAGGCTGCGTTGTGTACATGGTGGGGTAGGGGCCACGCAGGAACGGCGCGATGCCGGGATAAGATTCAGCATAACTTTCGTCCGGCCCATAACCCGCAGCGATCTTGATCCCTTCAGGCGTTTCCCAAATCCTGTCATCCCGGCGAGAGCTGGAATCCGCTTCAGATGATTCCGGCTCTCGCCGGGATGACAGATCGAGGGGGATCTCTGAGAAGTTTGGAATGCGGCTCATGGCGTGGACTCCACCGCCGCTTCGAATTCCTTTGGCAACTGATGGGCCTTCGTTCCAATGATTGGATCACTGCTTACGTTCCTTGAATCAAACGCCGGCAGCTTTCCCGTCTTCTCAAAGCCTTGAAATAATGCCCAGGCGCGTTCGCACAAATCATGGGTCAGGGACTCGACATAGCCTGACCCCGAAGCCGGATCGGCCACGCGCCAAAGCTGCGACTCTTCCAAAAGAATGAGTTGCGTGTTGCGCGCCATGCGCCGCGCGAAGGCATTAGGCAGGCCTTGCGCAATGGAAAAGGGCAGAACCGTGAACGTGTCCGCGCCGCCAAGCCCGGCGCCGAACACCGCCGCCGTGGCGCGCAGGATATTCGTGTGCGGATCAAGCCGCGCCATCATCCGCCGCGAAGTTTCGCCATGCAGCCGCAAGGGCCGCTGTGCGATCCCGCTGGCTTCCAGCACCCGCGCCCAGAGCAGCCGGATGGCGCGGAATTTTGCCAGAGTCAGGAACATGTCCTGGTTTGCGGCAAGCGTTGCGCCCACCACGGCTTCTGGCGAGAACTGTTCGAATTTGCGCAGCGCCCCAACAATCCGCGCCAATACGCAGGCGAGTTCCTGTGCTTCGCTTGCCCCCTGTTCATGAAACACGCGGCCATCGGCCTCAAGAAATGGGCCGTTGAACCCTTGCGCCACCAGTTCTTCCACATCGCCCGCCCCAAACGACACGCTCAATCGCGCCGGATCAATCGGCTGCTTTCCCACATAGGCGGCAAAGGCCTTGGTGAGTGTTTCGCCACCTTCAAGCCGCACATGAATCGCATGCAGCGCCACACCCTGCAGAACGCGCCCGAGATCCACATTCCCGTTGATGATGCAAAGCCCGCCGGCCCCATTTTCCAGATCATCCAGCGCCTGGGCATTGGCCTTCACGCCATCGGAATGATCCACCCGCTGCATGACAATCCATGGCGCATGTTCCGCCCGCTCCGCCCGCGCGCCTTGAACCTGCTGATACAGCGGTTCACTGCGGATGCCGTCCGCCGTCCGGCTCACCAGCTTCTCTGCACTTTCACCTTTCAGGATCGCGGCCACACGGGCCTGCCACATCGCCAAAGTCGCCTGCGGAAAATCATTCATGCCGGTGATGCTAGTGCGCAAATCTGCCCTGTCAATTGGCCACTGGATTGGCTAAATGGGAACCGGATCAGGTCTCCATTCAGGGTGGGAAAGCATGAGCGATAACGCGATTTTTCTGGGCAAGAGCGACAAGCGCGAAGAGCTGTTCCTGCCTCTGGCCAATCGCCATGGCCTGGTGACTGGCGCCACCGGCACAGGAAAAACCGTCACCCTGCAGATCATGGCCGAGAGCTTCTGCAAGGCCGGCGTTCCGGTTTTCGCCGCCGATGTGAAGGGCGACCTTGCCGGCATTTCGCAGGCCGGCACACCGATCGATGCCCTGATGGAGCGCGCCAAAAAAATCGAGTTCGACGACTACGGCCTGGAAGCCACGCCGACGATTTTCTGGGATCTCTTCGGCGAGCAGGGCCATCCCATCCGCACCACCGTTTCGGAAATGGGCCCGCTCATGCTGTCGCGCCTCATGGGCCTTTCGGAGGCCCAGGAGGGCGCCTTGAACATCGCTTTCCGCCTTGCCGACACGGAGGGCCTCGCCCTGCTTGATCTCAAGGATCTGCGCGCCTTGCTGGCCGATCTCGCTGAGCGCGGCAAGGAAATCACCACCCAGTATGGCAATGTGCAGTCCGCCACCATCGGCTCCATCCAGCGCCGGCTCGTCGTCATTGAAGAGCAGGGCGGCGACAAGTTCTTCGGCGAGCCCGCCCTCGACATCAGGGACCTGATGCGCACCACCCGCGACGGCCGGGGCTACATGAACATCCTCGCCGCCGACCGGCTCATGTCCTCGCCCCAGCTCTATGCCACCTTCCTGCTCTGGCTCCTCTCCGAACTGTTTGAGGAGATGCCCGAAGTGGGCGATCCGGAAAAGCCCAAGCTGGTGTTCTTCTTCGATGAAGCCCATCTGCTGTTTGATGACGCGCCTCCGGGACTGATTCAGAAAGTCCAGCAGACCGTGAAGCTCATCCGCTCCAAGGGCGTCGGCGTCTATTTCGTGACGCAAAATCCGCTTGATGTGCCTGACAACATATTGGAGCAGATGGGCAACCGCGTGCAGCATGCGCTGCGCGCCTATACGCCGCGCGACCAGAAGGCCGTGAAGGCGGCGGCCACCACCTTCCGCCCCAATCCAAAATTCAGCACCGAAGAGGTGATCACCGAACTGGGCAAGGGCGAGGCCCTGGTCTCCACCCTTGACCTGAAGGGCATTCCCTCCATGGTGGGCCGCACCCTGATCCGCCCGCCCTCGGGCCGCATGGGCACGATCACCCCGGAGGAGCGCAAGGGCGCGATCAGCAATTCCCCGGTCTATGGGCAGTATGAAGAGGCGGTCGATCGCGACTCGGCCTACGAAATTCTGCAGAAGAAAGCGGCCACGCGCGCCGAAGCGGAACAGCAGGCGGCGGCGGAAAAAGTCGAACGCCGCGCCAGCACAAGCTCCGCCCGCCAGCCCCAATCGGCAACCGACCGCTTTGTGAAGAACATGGCCAGCAGCGTGGGAAGGTCCGTAGGCAACGCGCTGATACGCGGCATCCTGGGAAGCCTGATGCGCAGGTAACTATTCTTCTCCCCTCAAGGGGGAGGTGAAGTCCTAGATAATCTCGTCCTCGTCAAACAGCGGCTGCTGCGCCAGGTTTGATTTTTCCATCCGTGCCACGTGGAACAGGGCGTCGCCCCGGTTGACGATGGGAAGGTTGGTGCGCCCGATGATGATGCCGTCGTCTTCGGCAATCACCTCAACGCTCGCATGGCCAAGCGGATCTGAAATCTCGCCGACCTTCTCGCCCCTGGAGACATGCGCCCCCGTCGGCAGCGAGCTGCGCAGCACGCCGCCTTCCGGCGCCCGCAGCCAGGTGCTGGAAAGCGAGATGGCGGTTTGATGGTGGCTTTCGGAATGGGGCGCGAGCGTGATCATTTTCAGCGACGCCATGACCCGCAGGATTCCGGTGACGCCCGTTTCGATGGCGACCTCGTCGAAGCGCAGGGCTTCGCCCGCCTCATAAAGCATGACCTTTATGCCCTGGTCCCTGGCGCATTGCCGCAGCGTTCCCTCCCTGAGCTTCGAAATCAGGATCACCGGCGGCGCAAAGAGCTTGGCCATTTTCAGGAGTTCAGGCTCGTCCGGCGCGATGCGGATCTGCGGCAGGTTCGTGCGGTGCAGGGCGGCGGTGTGCAGATCAATGCCATATTGCGAGCGCCGCACCACTTCCTTCATGAAGAGATCGGCGAGAAGCGAGGCCAGCGAGCCGTGATCCGAGCCGGGAAACGAACGGTTGAGATCGCGCCTGTCGGGCATGTAGCGTGAGTGGTTGAGAAAGCCGAAGGTGTTGACGATGGGAACCGCCAGCAGCGTTCCCGCCAGCTCCTTCAAGGCAGTGTGGCCCACCACGCGGCGCACGATTTCCACGCCCAGAATCTCGTCGCCATGCACCACGCCGGAAATGAAGAATGTCGGTCCCGGTTTCGCGCCGTGGATCACATGCACGGGCAGGCTGATCGGCGTGTGGTTGGCCAGAACGCTGATCGGCAGCTCAACGGTTTTCCGCTGGCCCGCCGCAATCCCGAAGGCACCGATGCGGAACGGCGTCATCCCTTGCCCCGTGTCCGCGTCTTTCCAGGCCTCGCATTTTTTTCCAGGAATTCGATGATGCAAGCGGCCACATCAACGTCCGTGGTTTTTTCAATTCCTTCAAGCCCCGGCGATGAATTCACTTCCATCACCACCGGCCCGCGCTTCGAGCGCAGGAGATCGACGCCAGCCACATTCAGCCCCATGGCGCGCGCCGCCTTCAGTGCCGTCGACCTCTCGAGCTGCGTAAGCTGCACTTTCACCGAGCTGCCGCCGCGGTGCAGGTTGGAGCGGAAATCCCCCTTGGCGCCGGAGCGTTCCATGGTGGCCACAACCCGCCGGCCCACCACGAAGGCGCGGATATCCCGCCCTTCCGATTCCTTGATGAATTCCTGCACCAGGATGGCAACGTCAACGCCGTTGAACGCGTCGATCACCGACTTCGCCGATTTTTCCGTCTCCGCCAGCACCACGCCGATGCCCTGAGTGCCTTCAAGCAGCTTGATGACGACGGGGGCGCCGCCGACGATTTCCAGCACATCATGGGTGCGCGAGGTATCCTTGGCGAAGGCCGTCACCGGCATGCCGACCCCTTCGCGC
>JAEUMI010000319.1 GCA_016792825.1 Hyphomicrobiales bacterium | reverse complement strand
CAGCTCGGTTCTGGCCGGCCTCAGCCTTTACTTCGGCGGCGAGGACAAGAGCCTGATGCGGCGCCACCGCGAGGATGATCCGCGGCTGCATTTCTTCGACATCTTCAACTCCGGCTTCCTTGGCAGCATCAAGCCGCCGGGAACGGTTCCGGAAGAACCTGAATGCATCCCGACTCCAGAAAACAACTATTGTGAGAATACTTAGTTTACCGATTCTCGCAGCGGGCATGTAACAGCTTTTGAAACATGGTCTAATCAGCAAAGGGGCTGCACACGAGTGCAGCCTTTTTCTTGGCGCCTAACTTGACTCGCCGCATTCTTCTTGGCTGGGAGTTTGGCGGCGGCTTGGGGCATGTAGTCAGTTTGCGGGAAATTGCCAAGCAGGTTGGCGAAGCTCATCCTTGTGAATTTCTCTTTGCACTCCAAACACCTCAAAAAGGTATCGCGGCGGGGCTGCCCAGCCATTCCGTTACAGCTGCCCCTTCATTCAAGCGCACGTCTGGAGGCGGCAAAGCGCAAGGTCGGGAAACCTATGGAGAATATGTTTCAGAAAACCTGATGATTGAAGGAGGCGTATTTGCATCGCGGCTGGCAGGCTGGGAGAACATAATCCGCGGGTTTGATCCACATCTGATCATCGCCGATTATGCCCCAGGCCTCAGCCTTTTGGCGCGTGGTAGATGGCCTGTATTGGCAGTGGGAAATGGCTACACCATGCCTCCGCCTGAAATGGCGGCCTTCCGGCCGTTGGCGAAACTGAACCGCCCACTTTACGCCACTGAGCCGGAAATAATCGACAGGCTGAACAAAGACCTTAAAAAGATCGGAGCCCAGTCCATCGAACGGCTGCCGCAATTGAACGAAGCTGATGGTTATGGCCTCATGACAATTCCGGTGTTTGATCCCTACAGAGCGCAACGACAACAGCCTTACCTGGGCGCACAGGTGCCTGGCGGCATGCCGACCCCGAGACCGGCGGCGTCTGGCGGCATTGCATACTTTCATGAAGACACGCAGCTCGACGACAATGTCCTCAATGGTCTTGTGGGGGCAAATATCAATATGCTGGCATATTTTGGCAAGCATCTGCGCCGAGTGGTGAAAAAATTCAGTGGCTCGCGTGTCTCGCTCGCGGATATGCCCTTCAATCTTCATAAAGACTTGCCCGGCAAAACCGTTGCCGTTCACAACGGTGGGTTGGGGTTTGCCACAGCGGCCATTTTAGCGGGGATTCCACAAGTCATGCTGTACAGACATGAGGAACACTGGTTTATGGCAAACGCCGTTGTCGCGGCGGGCGCCGGAGCAGCAGCCCAGTACAAAGACGTTACCTCCCGCGCACTTTCTGAAGCGATAGATCGCGTCAGCAAATCTACGGCCATGCGCGAGAGCGCAATGCGGCTTGCTGAAGAACATGCCGGTTTTCAAAACGCCAATCCTGCACGCGCAATTGCCGAGATCGCAACAAGGCTGTTGAGCAGGTGACAATCCTCAATCGCGATTGGCAAGTTCCGATTTGTACAGGATGAACTTTCCTGCCGCAGTCAAGGGAGTCTCGGCCAGAGCAACGAAATTGACCTGGAGATCGGGTCGAAGCCTGCGCCGGATTGCTTCCAGTGCATAAGCCTTATTGGGAACGAAACCTGGATCGGTCGTCACGTAACGCAAGTCAACTTCCAGGGGCCCGGTTTGCACAAGCTGCCAAGTCTTGGCCCCGAAATTATCGACGAACTCCTTGTTGGGCAAGGAAGGTGCAATAATCTGGCCATCCGGGAAGCGAAAGAGGTGGATCACACGGCCTGATATTTCCTGCAAAACGGGCAATTGCTTTCCACAGGAACAGGCCGGGCCGCGAACGGCAATGTCGCCCTGTTCGTAGCGGATCAAGGGCTGGGCGGTGTTATAAATAGGTGTGATGATGACGCGACCGGGCTGGCCCATGGCGCATGGCTGGCCCTTGTCGTCCAGGATTTCCAGATAGTTGAGCTCCGGATTGACGTGATAGTGGTGGCCTGATTCACACGTGGCGGCAATTTTACACCCTTCGCCCGAACTGTAGAGTGACAACACCTTCGCACCCAGAATGCGCCGGATATCGTCGCGCTCGTCCTCCGTAATCCCGGTGCCAAAAGTCGAAACGACGTCGACGCGCAGCGGTGTTTTCAGGCGCTCTGTTGCAAATGCCAGGGATTGCAGAAGTTTGGGACGGCTTGCAAGATATGGAGCGTTCTTGCGCAGCACATATTCAATGACATTTTCCTGCGAGGTCGCACGATTGACCTTGTAGCTCCGGCCGCGATGATTTGGTTCCAGCCAGCTTGGCGCCCATGACTCAAGTTCTATACCGTCCGGCCAGTTGGAGATCAGGCCATCATCACCGCTCCAGCTTACGAATGTCCTGGACCAGTCCAGATTGTGCCAGCGCTGCGTGCGGTGCAGGACCGCTGCAGAAACCCAGCCTTCGAGAAGATTGTGCCTGGTCGTAACTGGACTCCCTGATGAGCCAGAGCTGAATTCTTCCCATACACCGCCATGGTTGGGAGGCAGCTTGGTCGCCAGCATGCTTTCGCGCTCTTCAACAAGATGGTGGCGCTTTGTGATCGGAATTTCCTGCCAGCGATCCCAATCAATCTCGCCATCCTTGCGGAAAACGGAATCTAGACGGGTACTGTAGAAGGGGACGTATTGCCTGGCATGGCGGAGCAGATGTGCCAGCTGATGGCGGTGGAACGCCAGCATTTGCGCGGGCGTCCAATACTGGCTCTCCATGAGCATATCGAAAATCTGCTTGTGGAGGGCATTCATGAGGCAAGCTCACAAACGATGCGCTGAAGCTTTCCTCCGGGATTGAGCGGGACTTTCTCGACGGGCTTGAAAACCACATCCAGTTTTGGATGAATAAGCTGCCGGATATGGGTGACAATAGGGTCAGGATTTATGTCCTTTTTCACGCGAGCTGGAACAAAGCGAATTTCCAGCTTGAAGGTCTCGACTTGCGCGATCTGGAAGGCCAGGGCATCCAGGTTCTCACGCAACAAAGCCTGCCGCAGTCCTGTCGCAGAGCGTATGCCTTCGGGAAACCTCAGAAACTGGTCCTGCCGACCTGAGATGTTACCGATTACGGGAAGCCTGCTGCCGCAGTCGCATGTCTGCAATTCGGCCGTATCGCCCTGCTCATACCTTATAAGTGGCAAGGCAGTGCTGTAGAACGGCGTGATCACAATTCGACCGGGTTCGCCAAACCCGCAGGGCAGACCGCCGGCATCGAGAATTTCGATGAATGCCATCTCTGGATTGAGGTGGTATCGCAGGCTATCGCCGCAATGAAACCCCAGCATCCCGCCTTCCTCGGAACTGTAGATGCCGAAGCTGCGGGCACCAAAACTCTCCTGAAACAGTGCCCTTTGATCTGCCGTGAGACCCTGTCCGAAACACGAGACAACTTCGAGTTTCACCGAGTTCTTCCGGATGAGATTGGCGCGGGCAAGCACTTCCGCATTGTTTGGAAAATCATACAGGTTCACAATGCCGTTTTCTTGCAGCAAATCCAGTTTGCGCGCTTCCGGGAGACTGCGGTTGAGAACAAGTTCCCCGCTTCCATTTGGCCTTTCAGGATTGGGCTTACCCTTAAAATAGTATTCTACTGAAAGCAGATCACCATTGTCATCCGCGACAGCGATAGTGGCTCCTGCCGCCGGCCGTATTGCCTGGAGCCTGTTAAATCTCCGGTTGGCGGCCCGGTTCGCATGTCCCCAAAGGCGCGTAGCCTCGATCGAGACAGGAATGCCCGAGGATCCTGATGTCGTAAATGTCTTTGTAGGCCCGTGGCCAGGCGGCAATTTGGCCGCCAGCAACTCCGACCGCCTGTCGCGCAAGTCGGCGCGGGTGACGATTGGAATCTGCAACCAACGGTCCCAATCGATCTCGCCATTGCTTTTGAAAACTGGATCAAGCCGGTTCCTGTAGAACGGAACGTTTTCCCTGGCATGGCGGAGCAACTGGGCAAGCTGGCTGCGCTGGAATTCAAGCATCCGCTCCGGCGGCCAGAACTGGCTTTCCATAAGCATATCGAGAATTTTCTGCTGCAACTCGCTCACAAGGAAAATTCCCGCACGAAACGTTGCTGCTTGCCACCTGCATTTCGCGGTATTTCAGAGACTTTTCTGTAATCCACATGGAGCCTCGGATGGAGCACGGAACGCAAGTGTCTCGTTATAACTCCTTTCTTGCCGGGGGTAACGGCGCGCCGTGCAACGTAACGAATTTCAAACCTCAATTCTGAAACCTGTGCCACCTGGAGGGCCAACGCCTCGAGCACATTGGTGAGCAAATCCTTGTTGACCAGCATTTCCGTTGCAAGACGACCCGGAAGCTTCAGGATGGGGTCCTGCCGGCCGTCAATTTTGCTCAGCACCGGAAGCCTGATGCTACAAGTGCAAGTCGTTCCCGGTGTTGCCATGTCCCCTTGTTCGTATCGGATTAGGGGCTGGGCAGTGCTGTAGAGTGGCGTAACCACTACCCGGCCGACTTTCCCCGGAGCGCAAGGACGCTGGCCGTTTATTACTTCGAGAAGAACCAATTCCGAATTGACATGGAAGCGGTCGCCCTCGGCGCACTGGAATCCCATGAACCCAGCCTCTTTGGAGCTGTAGATTTCAATCGCTTTTGCTCCAAAACTTGCCAAAAAAAGTTTTCGCTGTTCTTCGGTTGCGCCCTGGCCGAAACAGAGGATACTATCAAGTCTTACCCGATGGTGCCGGGGCAAACTCAGGTTCTTCCTGGCAATAATTTCTATGTCATTGGGCAATGACGAGAGAACGGATGCGTTTCCCCACCTGAGTGCTGCCAACTTTTCAGTTTCTTTTGCCGTGACACTTATTTTAATCTGGTTGGTGCCCTGACCACGGATCATTCCGGCTATCGGGTCCTGCCTCCTATTTCTCAGGAGCAACTTCCAGTCTTTAAATTCAAAGGGAAAGTCAAACGCAGCCCTGCATTTGACCACGTCAAGTGCGTGATGTCTGTCGAACCTTTCATGGGCGGCCCTGCCGGCCGCAGAAGCAATAGCGGTGGTAGCTATCGTGATCGGAACACCCGAGGAGCCTGAGGTGCTGAAATCCTTTGCGGGCCCATGGCCAGGCGGCATCTCTGCCGCCAGCATCTCATGCCGCCTGTCGCGCAAGTCAGCACGGGTGACGATGGGGATTTCGTGCCAGCGGTCCCAATCGATCTCTCCATTGCTTTTGAAAACTGGATCAAGCCGGGTCTTATAGAACGGCACGTTTGCCCTGGCGTGGCGGAGCAGTTGGGCAAGCTGGCTGCGCTGATACTCCAGCATTATGGCGGGCGGCCAGTACTGGCTTTCCATCAGCATTTCAAAGATGCGCTGGCGGCGTGTCGGAGTTGTGTCCATGCGCCTGAATCTAAACTACAAAACTTGCCTCTTGCCAATGTTCATAATTAGAGCAAGCATGGGTGCGTCGGATGCGCCCAGAGACGGGGCCCCAACCCCGCACACGGACGGTCCTTGACAGTTTGGGAGGATCGAACATGGACTCCAACCTCGGCAGAAGGTCCCAGGGCTCGCGTTGTGTGGCGCTCGTGGGCCCCTATCTCAGCGGCAAGACAACCCTTCTCGAAGCCATTCTATTCCGCACCGGCGCCACGCGGCGGCAAGGCAAAATCTCCGAAAAATCCACCATAGGCGATGCATCGCCGGAAGCGCGCGGGCACGGCATGAGCGTTGAGCTCAATGTGGCCACAACAGAATACCTGGGAGAGCGCTATACGTTCCTGGATTGCCCGGGCTCGATCGAATTCAACCAGGACATTGGCGCAGCCCTCGTCGGCTGCGACGTGGCGGTGGTGGTTTGCGAGGCGGACGAGAAAAAAATCCCGGCCCTTCAGCTCATTCTCAAGCGGCTTGATGAATTCAACCTGCCGCGCATCGTTTTCATCAACAAGATCGACCATTCGAATACGACGCCGCACACGGTACTGGAATTCATGCAGCCGGCCAGCAGCAAGCCGCTGGTGCTGCGGCAGCTGCCGATCTGGAGCAATGGCATCGTGACCGGGTTTGTCGACCTGGCACTGGAGCGGGCCTATGTTTACCGCGAGCATGCGGAGAGCACGGTGGTTGAAATTCCGGCCGAGATGAAGCCGGCAGAAAAGAACGAACGCTTTGCCATGCTGGAAAAGCTTGCCGACCATGACGATGAATTGCTGGAGCAACTGCTTGCCGACATGGAGCCGCCGCGCGACCGGGTGTTCGCCGATCTTTCGCGCGAGCTTGCCGAAGGGCAGGTGACGCCGGTGTTCTTTGGTTCGGCCGAGCATGGCAACGGCATCGGCCGTTTGCTGAAGGCGCTTCGCCATGAGGCGCCAACGGTTGAGGCAACGGCCAAGCGCCTTGGGCTCAAGAGCGGGGCGGGGGCCACGGCACAGGTTCTGAAGACCTTCCACACGGCCAGCGGCGGAAAGCTTTCCATCGCCCGGGTGCTGGCGGGCGAGCTGCCGGACGGCGCGGTGGTTTATGGCGCCAGCGGCCAGGAGGCGCGGGTTGCCGGGGTGTTTTCCATGCTGGGCGCCACACCCACGAAGGTTCCCAAGGCCACGCTGGGCGATACGGTGGCCCTTGGACGGCTGGAGAAGATCAACACGGGCGAGACGATCTCGACGGTGAAGGGCGCCACAAAGCAACTGGCGGTGCTAACGCCGGCGCCGGGGGTTTACGGGGTTGCGGTGTCGGTGACCGACCGCAAGGATGAAGTGAAGCTCACCTCATCCATCGCCAAGCTGATTGAAGAGGATCCTTCGCTGTCGCTCGAACACAACGCCAATACGCATGAGATGGTGCTGTGGGGGCAGGGGGAGATGCATTTGCGCGTGGCGCTGGAGCGGCTGCAGGGCAAGTTCGGGGTGCACGCCAAATCCCAGCCGCGGCGCATCGGCTACAAGGAGACAATCAAGAAATCAGTGCAATTGCGCGGGCGGCACAAGAAGCAATCGGGCGGGCATGGCCAGTATGGCGACGTGACGGTGGAAATCAAACCGCTGCCGCGCGGCTCGGGCTTTGTATTCACCGACACGATCACCGGCGGGGTGGTGCCCAAGCAGTATATTCCGGCGGTGGAAGCCGGGGTGCGGGAATGGATGGTGCAGGGGCCCCTGGGATTTTCGGTGGTGGATTTCACCGTCAATCTTTCCGAAGGCTCCTATCATGATGTGGACTCATCAGAAATGGCGTTCAAACTGGCGGCAAGGCTGGCAATGACGGAAGGCATGCCGCAGTGTTCGCCGGTTCTGCTGGAGCCCATTGTGGCGGTTGACATCCATGTGCCGAGCGATGCGACCTCACGGGTGAACCAGATTGTCACCGGGCACCGCGGGCAGCTTCTTGGCTTTGACGGGCGCGAGGGCTGGCCGGGCTGGGACACGGTAAAGGCGCATCTGCCGGAATCGGAAATCGGCTCGCTGATCATTGAGCTGCGCTCGGCTACATCAGGAGTGGGAACCTTCGTGTTCAGCCACGATCACATGGCTGAGCTGGTGGGGCGCAGCGCCGAACAGGTGGTGGCGGCAAGGAAGGCGCAGATGGCGGGATAGGGAGC
Source organism: Hyphomicrobiales bacterium (assembly GCA_016792825.1). Lineage (GTDB taxonomy): Bacteria > Pseudomonadota > Alphaproteobacteria > Rhizobiales > Aestuariivirgaceae > Aestuariivirga. The sequence goes on along the minus strand of JAEUMI010000319.1, from coordinate 498 downwards.
CTTCTTACTCCACGATTTTCCAGTAGGAGTCCTTGCGGGTGACCTTGCCATGGCGAAAAGTGTAGAAGTCGCAGCCGCAGACTTCGATGCGTTGCCCGTCACGGCGGGTTCCGGTCAGGGTCCATTTTGATATCCCCGTGTTGGCGCCGGCATCGACGAAGTGCTGCGGGTTTCCATAGTGAACATCGGGCAGGCCCTCGAAGCGGGTTGCCAGGGCCTTCCGGACACTCTCACGGCCTTCGGAACGGGAGCCCCAGGGCTGATTGCCGCGCGGCATTTCCAGGACGCAGTCATCGGCAAAATGACTCATGATTTTGTCAAGGTCATGCTGATTAAAAGCATCACAGAGCTGCTCAAGAGCAAGGTTAATTTCGGGCATGAAACACCTCCATGGCGTCATGCATAACGGGTCGGGACCACTGGGGCAATGTGCGGTCAAATGACCGGAGTGTGAACGGGTGTGAATTGCGGGGACCCGGGGAGGGGCCTATTATCGCG
>JAEUMI010000317.1 GCA_016792825.1 Hyphomicrobiales bacterium | reverse complement strand
AGATCCGCAGTGGTTTCCTGCATCTCGGCTTCGGTGCCGATGTAGCTGCCCATGGTTGGCCGCGTCACATAGAGCGAACCCTTGCTGGCGAGGATGCCCAGTTCGACGCCGACAACCGGGCCAGAGGCATTGCCAAAGCTCACGAGCAGCCCGCGAAGACTCAGGCAGCCCAGGGAGGTCATGAAGGTGTCCTTACCCACGCCATCATAGACCACGGGCACGCCCTTGCCGCCGGTGATTTCCCTCACGCGTTCCACGACGTTTTCCGTGGAGGAATTGATGACATGGGCGCAGCCGTTGGCCCTGGCGGTTTCGATCTTGGCGTCGGAACCTACGGTTCCGATGACGGTGGCGCCCAGGGCCTTGGCCCATTGCGCGGCAATAAGGCCAACGCCGCCGGCGGCCGCGTGGAGCAGGATTGTTTCACCGGCCTTGACCTTGTAGGTGGCGCGCAGGAGATAGCGCGCGGTTATGCCCTTCAACATCATGCCTGCGGCGGTCTGGTCGTCTATGGTTGCGGGAATTTTGACGACCTGCGCGGCCGCAATATTTCTCGCCTGTGCATAGGCCCCAATAGGGCCGTTGCCGTAGGCGACACGGTCACCGGCCTTGAGGCCTGCCACGCCCTGCCCCACGTCCTCAACGACGCCCGCCGCTTCCAGACCCAGGCCCGAGGGAAACTTGACCGGGTAGAGGCCGGAGCGATGATACGTATCAATATAATTGAGCCCAATGGCCGTCTGCCTGATGCGGACTTCTCCGGGCGCTGGCCTGGGCAAATCCACTGCGACCAGTTGCATCACTTCCGGGCCCCCTGCCATCTCGATCTGAACTGCCTTCGTCATGGGTTTTCGGCTTTCCACATTTGCATTTTTCAAGGCCATGTAATGCCTCAAATCGCTTGAAAGTCCAAGCCGATATCGGCAAATACCTAGACCTCCCACGCGCAAGGAATTTGCTTCCATGGCCCTTTCGGTTTCCCCGGCAATCTCAAGGATTGAAGCGCCGCCCATTGCCGAGGCCATGACTTGGCTGCGGCCCGGGGAGTGCAACCGCGGGCTTCTGAACCTCTGCCAGGCGGTTCCCAGCTATGCGCCAGCCGAAGCCTTGCAAGCTGAAATTGCTCGCCTAGCCAAGGATCCAGAGGTTCATCTTTATACGGATATCCACGGCGTTCCAGAGCTTCACACTGCCCTGGCGCAGCATATGGCGGCGGACTATCGCGGCCGCATCAGCCCGGACAATGTCAGCATCACCTCGGGCTGCAACCAGGCGTTTTGCGCGGCCATCATGGCGCTGGCGCAGCGCGGCGACAATGTGGTGCTGCCAAGCCCCTATTATTTCAATCATCAAATGTGGCTGGATATGCTGGGCGTGGAGAAGCGTCTGGTCCCGGCCTTTGCTCTGGGGCGCACTTATCCCCTGCCCGAAGATGCAGCGCCCCTCATCAATGACCGGACCCGCGCCATCGTCCTGTGCTCACCTAACAATCCGACGGGAGCCATCTATCCCGCATCTATCATTGAAGCTTTCTATGACCTTGCGAAGGCCAGCGGCATTGCGCTGATCATTGACGAAACCTACAAGGACTTCCGTTCTTCACCGGACCCCCTGCATGGGTTGTTTGCCAGGCCAGACTGGCAGGACACATTTGTCCAGCTCTACAGTTTCTCCAAGGTTTTTTCCATGACCGGCTACCGGGTAGGCTCCATCATCGCCGGCAGCAAGGTCCTTGCGGAAGCTGAGAAAATTCTGGATTGCATGGCCATTTGCGCGCCGCAGATCTCGCAACGGGCCGCCCTGTTCGGATTGGCGGAACTTGAGGATTGGAAGCGGGGAAAAGCGCGCCTGATGGAGGAGCGCAGAGAAGCCTTGTTGGCGGCATTCGAGAATCCCGCGCTATCCTACCGCCTGGTCAGTTCGGGCGCCTATTTCGCCTACGTCATGCATCCGTTCTCCAGGCTTGCCGCCAAAGCCGTGGCCATGCGGCTGGCTGGCGAACATGACGTTCTTTGCCTGCCTGGCTCGATGTTCGGGCCGGAACAGGATTCCTATCTCCGGCTTGCCTTTGCAAACTCACCGGCTGAGGACATGCCGCTGCTGGTGGAAAGATTGATTGAAAGCCAGGGCCCACTCGGGACCACCCGATGAATTATTTTTTCTGTGACTTCACATAGGCGATGTAGCCGCGCACGTCGGCGGCGGGCTCGGCATAGGCCTTACCCAGCGATTTCTCCATGGCCGCCATATAGGTCCTGGCCCAGCCCGGGAGGGCGTAATCTATTGCGGCCAGGAACTCGAGGGTCGCGGCAAGGCGAATGTCGGCGATGGAAGGTTTTGCTCCGCCGATGAAAGGCTTTCCGTCCATGTAAAATTTGTGGAAAACACCGAGGGGATCGGCGATTGCGTCGCTGGCGGCCTTTTGGGCGGTGGCCTTGTGTTCGGCCACGGCATCGCTGCTGCCGACTTCGCCGGCGTATTGGGGAAAGCCGAGGGCCGGATAGGTGGCGCGCGCCACATAGGGGTAAAGCGTGCCAATGAGATAGAACATGGCGCTGTCGATCATGGCTCGCCTGGCTGGCGCTTTGGGATAAAACTTTGTCAAATCATGCTTGTTGCAGAGATATTGCATGATGGCACAGCTTTCCCAGAGCACACCCTTGGGCAGGCCTTTGGCCTCGATCATGGGCGTCAGGTGAGCCGGATTCATGGCAATGAACTCCTGGGTCCGGGTCTTGCCGTAAACGTCATCCTCGGTGAAGCCGAGCTTGGCGGCGCGCACGAAAACACGGACGGCCATGTTGTTCACACTTGGTTTCAGGATATGCAGTTTCATAATCTTCCTCCCAGGGTTTTTCAGTACGGATTCTTCGGCGACCGGTCGTCCGACAGTGACGCGTTCTTTCGGGTTGTCAGAGCTTCGATGGCATCGGCAAGGTGAACCTCGGCGATGTTGTAATCGCCGCGCGAGACACGGATCTTGTGAGCCTCGAACAGGACATCCGCATGGGTGAAGCCATGGGGCGGCTCGAAACGGTAGGATGCCAGTTCGATCAAAAGGCCGAGCGGATCGGTAAAGTAGATGGAATCCATGAAGCCGCGGTCCTTGACCCCGCTGTGCTTGATCTTGCGGTCATCAAGCCGCTTGACTGCCTGGAGGAAGGTCACGCGCGAGACCGAAAAGGCAATATG
>JAEUMI010000261.1 GCA_016792825.1 Hyphomicrobiales bacterium | reverse complement strand
CGGGAATTCGGCGGCGGCGATCCGCAAGGCTATATCGCCAGACTGCGTTCAATCTATCCGCAAGGGGCCCGCCAGCGCTTCGCAAAACCCGCGGAAATAGCAGCTTTTATCTTCGCCATCGCTTCGCCGCGATTGGCCCCGATAACCGGTGCAGCACTCCCCATCGACTTCGGAACCACCGCCGGGCGATGATGGTTCGCCACTTGCAAATGACAGGAATTTGGCGTCAATTGCCGTCAAGGCTTGATCAGCCGGTCAAAAAAATCAGGGAGATGTGTATGATCAGGAAATTACTCGCGACCGCTGCATTGACAGCAATGATGGCGGCGTCCGCATTCGCCGCCGACGACAAGCCGGCCATCGTTTTTGACATTGGCGGCAAGTTCGACAAGTCCTTCAATGAAAGCATGTACAACGGTTCGGAAAAATTCAAGGCTGAGTCAGGCACCGCATATGGCGAATTTGAAATCGCCAACGAAGCCCAGCGTGAACAGGCCATCCGAAATTTTGCCGACCAGGGCTACAGCCCCATCATCGCCGCGGGCTTTGCCCAGGCTTCGGCCCTTGAAAAAGTCGCCAAGGAATATCCCGATCTCAAGTTTGCCATCGTGGACATGGTCGTTGAATTGCCAAACGTGCAGTCCATTGTGTTCAAGGAGCAGGAAGGCTCTTATCTCGTTGGCATGATGGCCGCCATGGCGTCCAAATCTGGCAAGGTCGGCTTTGTCGGCGGCATGGACATTCCGTTGATCCGCCGCTTTGGCTGCGGCTATGTCCAGGGTGTGAAAGCCGCCAAGGCTGATGCCACGGTTTTCCAGAACATGACCGGTGACACCGGTGCTGCCTGGAACGATCCGGTGAAGGGTGGCGAAATCACCAAGGGCCAGATGGCCCAGGGTGCTGACGTGGTCTACGCCGCGGCTGGCGCCACGGGCCTTGGCGTATTGCAGGCCGCCGCCGATGGCGGCGCGCTGTCGATCGGTGTTGACGCCAACCAGAACTACCTGCACCCCGGCAAGGTATTGACCTCCATGCTGAAGCGCGTGGATGTCGCAGTCTATAACGTGATGAAGTCCGGCAAGGACGGCACCTTCAAGCCTGGCATTCTGGAGCTCGGCCTGGCCGAGGATGGCGTGGGTTACGCCGTTGACGAGCACAACAAGGCCCTGGTCACGGCCGAAATGGCAGCCGCCGTCGAGAAGGCCAAGGCCGACATCATCGCCGGCACCGTGAAGGTCCATGACTACATGTCCGACAACAAGTGCCCGGTTGAATAATCGGTCAACTTTGTGACAATTGACCCTCTCCCTTCGCGGGAGAGGGTTTCATTGAAATAACCATGACCCCAGCCATTGAACTCATCGGTATCGACAAACGCTTTGGCGCTGTTCACGCCAACAAGGACATAACCTTGGAAATCGCCCAGGGGTCCATTCATGGCATTATCGGCGAAAATGGCGCCGGCAAGTCCACCCTGATGTCGATCCTCTTCGGATTCTACAGCGCCGACAAGGGCGAGATCAAAATCAAGGGCCGGCCCGTTAAGATAAAATCTTCGTCTGATGCCATAAGCTTCGGCATCGGCATGGTCCACCAGCACTTCATGCTGGTTGATCCCTTCACCGTTCTTGAAAATGTAGTGCTTGGCGCCGAAGGCGGAAGGCTCATTGGCCCCGCCCTTGCCAAAGCCCGCGAGGAACTCACCCGGCTGGCACGCGATTACGAGCTGGAAGTAGATCCCGATGCCATCGTCGGTGAATTGCCCGTGGGCCTCCAGCAGCGCGTCGAGATTCTGAAAGCGCTCTTCAAGGGCGCTGAAACCCTGATCCTTGACGAACCCACCGGCGTGCTCACCCCCGATGAGGCCGACCATCTGTTCCGCATTCTGGGCCAGCTCCGCGACCAGGGCAAAACCGTGATCCTCATCACCCACAAGCTGCGCGAGATCATGGCCATCACCGACCATGTCTCGGTCATGCGCCGTGGCGAAATGGTGGCGACCAAGGAAACAAAAAAAACCTCGGTGGAAGAACTGGCCGAACTCATGGTGGGCCGCCGCGTGCTGCTGCGCGTGAAGAAGGGCAAGGCCAAGCCCGGCCAGGTGGTGCTCGATGTGAAGAACCTCACCTGGAAAGACCGCAAGGGTGTGGCCCGCGTTGACAATGTATCCTTCACCGTGCGCAGCGGTGAAATCGTCGGCATCGCCGGTGTTTCCGGCAATGGCCAGTCGGAACTCCTCGAACTGATCAGCGGCATTTCAAAACCCTCGTCAGGCCAGATCATTTTTGAAGGCAAGGATATCGGCATTCTCGGCGATCCGCGCCATGTCCGCGAGGAGGGCCTCGCCCATGTCCCGGAAGACCGCCAGCACCGCGGCCTCATCGCCTCTTTTGACGCATCTGAATCCGGCATTCTGGGTTGGCAGTATGATGAGTCCCTGGGCCGCGGCTTTCGCCTGGACCGCCAGGCGGTTGTTGCGCGCAGCAAAAAGGACATGCTGGAATTTGACGTGCGCCCCGCCGATCCGCTGCTCAGGAGCGGAAAATTTTCCGGCGGCAACCAGCAGAAAATCATTCTCGCCCGCGAGATCGGCCGCGATCCCGATTTGCTGATCGTCGGCCAGCCCACCCGCGGCGTTGATATCGGCGCCATTGAATTCATCCACAGGCGTATCATTGCCCTGCGCGACGAAGGCAAGGCCATCCTGCTGGTCTCGGTGGAGCTTGATGAAATTCGCTCCCTGTCCGACCGCATTCTGGTGATGTTTGCCGGACGCATCATGGGCGAGCGCGGCCCCGAAGCCAATGAGCGCGAGCTTGGCCTGCTCATGGCCGGCGTCTCGAAGGATGCAGCCTGATGGCGGCGCGCGGTGACCTTCCGGTCTGGGTTGACCTGGCGCTGATTCCTCTCCTGAACCTCTTGTTCGCTTTGGTGATTTCCGGACTTGTGGTGCTCATCATCGGTGAAAATCCTCTGGAAGCCATGTGGATCATGCTGAAAGGCGCCGTGGGCTCGCTCAAGGGCTGGGGCTATCTCCTCTACTACGCTACAAACTTCGTCTTCACCGGCCTTGCGGTGGCCGTTGCCTTTCACGCCGGACTCTTCAACATCGGCGGCGAAGGCCAGGCCTACATGGCGGGCGCCGGTGCTGCCGCCGTTGGCTTAAGCCTCGAATTTTTGCCCTGGCCCATCGTGATCCCGCTTTCCATCCTCGCCTCCATGGCGGTCGGCGCCTTCTGGGCCTGGGTCCCCGGCGTCCTGCAGGTGAAGCGCGGCAGCCACATTGTCATCACCACCATCATGTTCAACTATATCGCCCTCAGCCTGATGGCCTATCTCATCAACTACGGCTTCCGCCCCGTGGGCAAGATGGCGGTCGAAAGCCGCGAGATCACCGGCGCCTACATCATGAGCTTCCGCGAAGTGGCCCGCGAGTTCTTTGACCTGCGTCTGCCCTCGACGCCCCTGAATTTTTCCGTGTTCCTCGCCATCGCGGCGGCGTTCGCCGTCTGGTACCTGCTTTGGCGCACCAAGCTTGGCTATGAAATCCGCGCCGTCGGTGCCAGCCCCGAGGCCGCCGTCTATGCCGGCATCAGGCCTGATCGCATCATCGTCATCACCATGGCGATCTCCGGGGCACTTGCGGGGCTGATGGCCGTAAACGAGATCCTGGGCGCCCAGCACCGGCTCGTTCTCGGCTTCGTCCAGGGCGCGGGCTTTGTCGGCATCGCGGTGGCCCTCATGGGCCGTTCCCATCCCCTGGGGATAATGCTTTCCGCCATGCTCTTTGGCCTCCTCTATCAGGGCGGCACTGAACTCTCCTTCGCCAAACCCGACATCAACCGCGACATGATCGTGGTGATTCAGGGCCTCGTCATCCTTTTCATGGGCGCGCTTGAATATGCCTTCCGCCCCTGGCTCACCGCCCTCTTCTTCAGGCCGGAGGACTGACCTTCATGGAGCTCTATGTCGAAATCCTCGCCTCCACCATCCGTTACACTGTGCCGCTCATCCTCGCCTGCATCGCCGGCCTCTGGTCGGAGCGTTCCGGCATTGTCGACATCGGCCTGGAAGGCAAGATGCTGATCGCCGCCTTCGTCGCCGCATCGGGTGCTGCGGTTTACGGCTCCGCCTGGATCGGGCTGGGGCTTGCCATACTCACCTCGGTGGGCTTTGCCCTGATTCATGGCTATGCCGCCATCAACCAGCGCGGCAACCAGGTGGTCTCAGGCGTTGCCATCAATATGCTGGCGGCGGGCCTCGCTGTGGTGCTCGGCAATGAATGGTTCAGGGAAGGCGGCCGCACCCCGGCACTGCCGCCGGAAGGCCGTTTCCTGCCGTTGGAAATTCCGGGGATCAGCGCCCTTGCCGATGTGCCCGGCCTGGGCGCTGTTGTAAAAATATTTTTCTCGCATTCTATTCTCACTTACGTCGCCTTCATCCTCGTGCCCGTCACCGCCTGGGCCCTGTCGCGCACCCGTTTCGGCCTCAGGCTTCGCGCCGTGGGCGAAAACCCCCATGCCGTCGACACGGCCGGCATTTCCGTAGCCAGGCTCCGCTACATGGCGGTCATCATAGCCGGTGTGCTTTGCGGCATTGCCGGCACGTTCATTTCCATATCCTTGTCATCGAGTTTCGTGCGCGACATCACTGCCGGCACGGGCTTCATGGCGCTTGCCGCCCTCATTTTCGCCAACTGGCGCGCCTGGCCGGCTCTTGGTGCCTGTCTCCTTTTCGGCTTCCTGCAGGCAAGCGGAACATTCCTGCAGGGCAAGCATCTGCTGGGCGTGGAAATTCCGGTGCAGTTCATCAACATGCTGCCCTATCTCATGACCGTGGTCCTGCTTGCAGGCTTCATCGGAAAATCCATTCCGCCCCGGGCCAGCGGCCTTCCCTATATCAAGGACCGATAAGATGAATGACCTCATCGCCGCGGCCAAAGCAGCCCGCCTCAAGGCCTATGCCCCCTATTCGAAATTCCTCGTGGGCGCCGCCCTGCGCGACGAAAACGGAAAAATTCATGGCGGCTGCAACATCGAAAACGCCGCTTACCCCCAGGGCTGGTGCGCCGAAACCTCTGCCATCGCCGCCATGATCATGGCGGGCGGCCACAGCATCGCTGAAATGGCGGTGATCGGCACCGGTGACCTGCTCTGCACCCCCTGCGGCGGTTGCCGCCAGAAAATCCGCGAATTCGCCCGGGGCAGCGTGAAAATCCACATGTGCGGCGAGGACGGAACCCTGAAACAGACCATGACCCTCGACGAACTGCTCCCCGCCTCTTTCGGCCCGGAGAATCTTGCATGAGCGAACTCCTTTCACGCCTTGCAGGCCGCGCGCCGAAAACCGCCATCATTCTGGGATCAAGCCTCGGCTCTTTTGCCGATGCGGTGAATGATCCGCTGCGCATTTCTTATGGCGATCTCAAGGGCTTTCCAGTTCCGAAAATTTCCGGCCATGCCGGTGAACTCGTGGTCGGCAAAGTCGGCGGCAAGGAAATCGCCGTGCTGGCGGGCAGGGCCCACGCCTATGAAAGCGGCAATCCCGCCGTCATGCGGCCAGTGCTTGACCAGATCAAGGCGGCGGGCATCGAGCGGCTGATCCTCACCAACGCGGCAGGCTCCCTCAAAACCTCGATCAAGCCCGGCTCGATCATGCTCATCACCGATCACATCAATTACGCCGGCATGAACCCGCTGATTGGCGAGCATGGCGACGAGAATTTTGTGCCGATGACTGACGCCTACGACCCAGTCCTGCGCAAGGCCCTGCTCAAGGCCGCAAAAGCCGAGGGAATTCCGCTCAAGCAGGGCGTTTACGTCTGGTTTTCCGGGCCGTCATTCGAAACCCCGGCGGAAATCCGCATGGCGCAGATTATCGGCGGCCACGCAGTCGGCATGTCGACCGCGCCCGAAACCATCATGGCGCGCCGGCTTGGCCTCAAGGTGGCCGCCCTTTCGGTCATCACCAATCTTGGCGCCGGCATCAAGGGTGCCTCGCCGTCCCACGAGGAAACCAAGCGTGAAGGCGCCAAGGCGGCCGAGCGCATGAAAACCCTGCTCACCCGCTTTCTCAAAGATCTGAAATGATGCTGCCCCAGGAACTCATCCGCAAGAAGCGCGACGGCCAGTCGCTCACCCGAGATGAGGTGAAGGATTTCATTGCGGGGCTTACGACCGGCGAAATTTCCGAAGGCCAGGTGGCGGCCTTCGCCATGGCCGTGTTTTTCAATGGCATGGAACCGCAGGAAGCCGTGGGGCTCACCCTCGCCATGCGCGATTCCGGCACCGTGCTGAAGTGGGATATGCCGGGCCCCGTGGTCGACAAGCATTCAACCGGCGGCATCGGCGACAACGTCTCCCTCATGCTCGCCCCCATGCTGGCGGCCTGTGGTTGTTACGTGCCGATGATTTCCGGCCGTGGCCTCGGCCACACCGGCGGCACATTGGACAAACTTGATTCCATTCCGGGCTACAACACCACGCCGGATATTGAGCTTTTCAAAAAGGTCACGCGTGAAGCCGGCTGCGCCATCATCGGCCAGACGGCGGACCTCGCCCCGGCAGACAAGCGCCTCTACGGCATTCGTGATGTGACCGCGACAGTTGAAAGTGTGCCGCTGATCACAGCCTCAATTCTTTCGAAGAAGCTGGCGGCCGGATTGCAATGTCTTGTAATGGATGTGAAGTGCGGCTCCGGCGCTTTCATGGCGAAGAAAAAGGATGCGGAGACGCTTGCCAACAGCCTCGTGAAAGTCGCCAATGGAGCAGGGCTCAAGACTTCGGCGCTCATCACCGATATGGACGAGCCCTTGGCCTCCACCGCGGGCAATGCCGTGGAAATCAGGAACGCCGTGGATTACCTGACCGGAATCCATCGGGATCCCCGCCTGCATGACGTCACGCTGGCGCTTGGCGCTGAACTTCTCGTGCTGGCAAAGATCGCCACCGCCAGGTCAGCCCGCGCCCAACTGGAAAAAACCCTGAGCACAGGCGAAGCCGCCGAACGCTTCCAGCGCATGGTCTCAAGCCTCGGCGGCCCTTCTGACTTTGTGGAAAATGCCGAAAAGCATCTGCCGAAGGCTCCCATCATCCGCGCCGTCCATGCGGCAAAGTCTGGCAAGGTTGCATCGATCGATACCCGCGCCCTCGGCCTTGCCGTCATCGAATTGGGCGGCGGCAGGCGCGTGGCCTCGGATAAGATCGATCATGCCGTGGGCCTCACAGCACTTGCCGGCAAGGCAGCAAGCGTGGACAAGTCAAAGCCGCTTGCCGTCATCCACGCCCGCGACGAAGCCGGCTTCGAGCGCGCCCAGAAAATCATCCGCGCCGCTTACAAATTGGGAAGACCCAAACGTGCAACACCCTGCGTCATCGGGCGCATCACCAAATGAACCGGGTCTTCCTTTTCATCCTCGACAGCTTCGGCATCGGCGGCGCGCCGGACGCCGGGAAATATGGAGATGAAGGTGCCAACACCTTTGTGCACATCGCGGAAAGAATGAAGCTGAACATTCCCAATCTCGCCTCGCTTGGGCTTGGCCTTGCCTCGCAGGCGTGCACGGGAAATAATCCTCTTGGCGATGTGGAGATCAAAGGCAGGTGGGGCCATGCCGAAGAAATCTCGCGCGGCAAGGACACCATCACCGGTCATTGGGAAATCGCCGGCGTGCCGGTTCCCTTCGACTGGGGCTATTTCCCCAACATCATTCCAGCCTTCCCCAAGTCATTGACCGATGAATTGATCAAGCGGGCGAGGCTTCCCGGCATTCTCGGAAACAAGCACGCCTCCGGCACCGAGATCATCGAGGAACTCGGCGCGGAACACGTGAGCAGCGGCAAGCCGATTGTCTATACAAGTGCTGACAGTGTCATCCAGATTGCAGCGCACGAAGAAAGCTTCGGCCTCCAGCATCTCTATGACGTCTGCAGGATTGCCCGCGAACTGACCTATGAACTGAACATCGGCCGCGTCATTGCCCGCCCCTTCATCGGCACTGCTCCCGGCAATTTCACCCGCACCGCCCACCGCAAGGATTATGCCGTGATGCCGCCGTCGCCCACGCTTCTCGATTGCCTCACGAAGGCGGGCCGCGCCGTCGTCTCGGTCGGCAAGATCGGCGACATTTTCGCCCACTCCGGAACGGGGCGTGAAATCAAGGTGGCGGGCCATGAAGCGCTGATGCGCACCTCGCTGGAGGTCATAGAGAACCTGCCTGCTGGAGGCTTCATCATGACCAACTTCGTCGATTTCGACACAAATTTCGGCCACCGGCGCGATCCCCTGGGCTATGGCAAATTGCTGGAGGAATATGACGCAATGCTGCCCCGCGCCTTCGAAGCTTTGAAGGAGGGCGACCTTCTGCTGCTCACCGCCGACCATGGCAATGATCCCACCTGGAAAGGCACCGATCACACCCGTGAGTGCGTGCCCATTCTTACCTATGCCAGGGGAATGAAGCCAGGCTCCATCGGCCGCCGCGAAACCTTCGCCGACATCGGTCAAACCATCGCCAGCCACCTCGGTATTCCAAAGCTCGGCGCAGGAACAAGCTGGCTGTAACAGAAACAGTATTTCCTTCTGTCATCCCGGCTTTCGCCGGGATGACAAATTATGTGGTAGCTAACCTACTCCGACCGCCTCAACACCGCCTGCAGCACGTCGCGCACCCCGATCGCCCCGGCGAAGGTGTTGTCGTCGTTGAACAGCGCAACCGGCGCCGTATCGGCCCGGTGCATGGCCAGCATCACGGTTTTGAGCGAGGTGCCGGGCGTCGCCCAGAACACCGGATGGTCCTTCTTGCCCAAAGCCTTTTCAGCCTCGGCGCAGGACACCCACGACGCCACCGCGCCATTTCTCTCGACCGCCGCCACCTTGTTGTCCTTGGTGAGCTTGAAGCGCGTGGTCTTGCGCCGGTCAAGCCAGATCCAGCCGCCCTTGTCCGCTTCCAGTTCGCTTTTGCTGCGCATCACGTTCCAGGCGGTGAGCACGCTCAAGGGGTTCACATTCGAGATGAACTCGCTGACATAGGCATTGGCCGGGCGCAGCACGATGTCCTCGGGCCGCCCCGTCTGCACAATGCGCCCGCCTTCCATGATGGTGATGTGGTTGCCGATCTTGAGCGCTTCCTCGAGGTCGTGGCTCACGAAGATGATGGTTTTCTTCAGGCTCTTTTGCAGTTGCAGAAGCTCGTCCTGCAGCTTGGTGCGGATCAGCGGATCCAGCGCCGAGAACGGTTCGTCCATCAGCAGGATGGGCGCCTCCGTGGCAAAGGCCCGCGCCAGGCCCACGCGCTGCTGCATGCCGCCGGAAAGTTCATGGGCGAATTTTCCCGCCCATTGGTCAAGCCCCACCAGCTTCAGCTGCTTGTCCACCTTGGCCTTGCGCTCGGCGTCCGGAACGCCCGCAAGCTCGAGGCCGAAGCCCACATTCTCCGCCACCGTGCGCCATGGCAGCAGGCCGAACTGCTGGAACACCATGGCCACCTGGCCCTGCCGCACATGGCGCAGTGTGGCCTCGTCGCAGGTGACGACGTCAACCATCTTGCTGCCGTCGCGCACCAGCACGTTTCCGCGCGACACCTTGTTGAGGCCGTTGACGGCCCGCAGCAGGGTTGACTTGCCAGAGCCAGAGAGCCCCATGAGCACGCTGATCTCGCCCTCTTTCACCGTCAGGCTGGCCCCGGCGCAGCCCAAAACCGCGCCGGTCTTTTCCAGGATTTCCGAGCGCGACTTGCCCGCATCGAGCATGGCGATGGCCTCGCGCGTGTCGCGCCCGAAAATGATGTCGACGTTCTTGAAATCAACGGCAATGCTCATGATTTTGCTCCCGTTGAAACCCGGCACATGCGGTCGAGGATGATGGCCAGGATGACGATCGCCAGCCCCGCCTCGATGCCCAGCGGAATGTTGAGCGAGTTCAGCCCGCGCACCACCGGCTTGCCCAGCCCCGAGGCGCCAATCAGCGCCGCGATGACCACCATGGACAGCGACAGCATGATGCATTGCGTAAGGCCCGCCATGATCGTGGGCAGCGCCGATGGCAGCTCAACCTTCCACAGCAGTTGCCGCTTGGTGGCGCCGAAGGCTTCGCCCGCCTCGAGCAGGGCCTTGGGCACCGAGGTGATGCCGAGATGCGTCAGCCTGATGGGGGCAGGGGCCGCGAAGATCACCGTCACGATGAGCCCCGGCGCCACGCCGAGGCCGAACAGGATCAGCACCGGGATGAGGTAGACGAAGGTCGGCATGGTCTGCATCAGGTCAAGCACCGGATGCAGGTACTTGTAAATGCGCTCGTTATGCGCCGCCCAGATGCCGATCGGCACGCCAATGGCCATCGAGGCCGAGGTAGCGGCCACCACCAGCACGATGGTCTCGACCGTTTCCTTCCACAGGCCCTGGTTGATGATGAACAGCAGCCCGAGTGCGGTGACCGCCGCCAGCCGCCAGGATTTTTGCAGGTACCAGGCCAGCGCCGCAATCGCCGCCACCAGCACCAGCGGCGGAAACCACAGCAACAGCACCACGATGCTTTCAAGGATGAAAGTCAGCCCGCGCGCGATTGAA
>JAEUMI010000252.1 GCA_016792825.1 Hyphomicrobiales bacterium | reverse complement strand
GAGCTACGTCTCCTCTGAGATAATTGGCTTTGTCGCCGATTTCTTCTTAACCCTCCGCTTGCCGATTGGTCGCAATGGTGGACGCGAGGGAATCGAGCCCTTGGGTCTGGGCGGTTTTGATGGCTTCGGTGGTTTTGGTTTGTCTTTGTTTTGAACCTGCCGAAGCTTTAATGATGCCTTCTGCACTTCAAGCCCCGCCAATGCCTTGTCTTCTGGCTCCGTTGAAACGATTTCGCTGATTTTCATGGATTCACCTCAAACGAGTCCAAAAGGATCTCAACACAGTCCTCCGATAACTGGCGCAGTTTTTCACCGCGCTGAGTTAAAGCCAACATCTGGCTGGCGCCAATGCAGTCAGCGCCACGAGCGTTTGCGGCGATAACAGCGACGGTTCGGCGTCCCAAATCGCATCGCATTCCTCAGTTGCGAACTTGAGCTGTTGAAGAGTTAATAATCCCTCATGTGCTGAACCCGCTTGCATGTCGGCTCCTGGCCCTTTGCGGAATGTCGCTTTCTGCCAGCCGCAGTCGCTAACAAGCCAAAAGCGGAAGGAGGACCAACTGAAGTCCGGCGATCATTCATTCCTCATATTGCGGACTATTTCTGGTCCCGGTCGCTGTTCGAACATTCACCGGGTTCAGGTAGGCCGAAATCGGTTGGAGTGCACAATCGGTCCTTTAATCATTAAAATTTTAGGGATCGTGTAAAGGCCGGATACTGAAACTGGGCTCATCATTTCCTCTTAATCAATTGGGGCTACTGCTTGAGGCTGGATTTGTTGCGTAGTCGTTTGCGAGGTAACAAAGATGAAGCTTTCACGCAGATCGTCGTTAGGCCTGATGGCAGGTGCCGCTCTGGCCATCCCCTACATAAGTCGGGCCCACGCCCAGGAAGAAGCAGTCCTCAACGTCTTCAACTGGACCGATTATATCGGCGAGACGACGATTGAGGACTTCCAATCGGCCACCGGTATTCAGGTCACCTATGACCTCTATGACTCAACCGAGGCCATGGAAGCCAAGATGCTGGCCGGCAGTTCCGGCTTCGATGTGGTGGTCCAGGCCGGTTCCACTCTTGAACGCTTCACCGAAGCAAAGGTCTATCAGCCGCTTGACCGCTCGAAACTGACCAATTGGGGCAACCTTGATCCGGTAAGCCTGAAAACCGTGGAGGGCTGGGACCCTGGCAACGTCTACGGCGTTCCCTACATGTGGGGCACCGTGGGCCTGACCTTCAATGTGGACATGGTGAAGGAGCGCATCCCGGATGCTGACTTCACCACCCTCGACATTCTCTTCAAGCCGGAAAATGCCGCCAAGCTTGCCGATTGCGGCATATCCATCCTGGAAAGCCCGGGCGACGTGATTCCCATGGCGCTGGCCTATCTGGGGCTTGATCCAAACACCACGAACCCCGCGGATTTCGATGCGGTGGTCAAGCTTTTCGCTCCCATCCGCCAGCACATCCGGGCCTTCGACGCCTCCAACTATCTGAATGCCATTCCCAACAAGGAACTGTGCATGATCAACAACTGGTCGGGCGATTATGCCACCGCCAATGCCCGTGCCGCGGAAGCCGGCATCCAGCTCAATCTTTCCTATCATGTGCCCAAGACCGGCTCGCCGGCCTGGTTCGATATCTGGTGCATTCCTGCCGACGCCAAGCATGTCGATAATGCCCACAAGTTCATCAACTACATGATGGAGCCTGAGGTCATCGCCAAATGCACGAACTATACAAACTATGCCAACGTGAATCTCGCGGCTGACAAGTTTGTCGATCCGGCCATTCTCGCCGATCCAGCGGTTTACCCTGATGCTGAGCTGAAGAAGCGGCTGTGGACCCAGAAATCGATGAGTTCGGACCTGGAACGGGCCCGAACGAGGGCTTGGAGCACCATCAAGACAGGCTCACCATCCTGACACCAGAGAAGCCCGGCACCCTGCCGGGCTGAATTTTTTGGGGACGCATAATGGGCACAGAGAATACCGGCAAGGCCTGGGAAAACCCGAATGCCGAGCCGTTCATCCGGATTGAAAACGTCACCAAAAAATTCAGTGACTTCATAGCAGTCAACAATGTGTGCCTCGATATTTACAAGGGCGAACTGTTTGCCCTCCTCGGCGGCTCCGGCTGCGGCAAGACAACGCTTCTCCGCATGCTCTCCGGATTTGAATCGCCCACCGAAGGCCGCGTCTGGATCGATGGTCAGGACATGACCAGCGTTCCGCCCTATGAGCGGCCGGTCAACATGATGTTCCAGTCCTATGCGCTTTTTCCACACATGACGGTGGAACAGAATGTCGGCTACGGCCTGAAGCATGAGATTCTTACGAAGGCCCAGCGCCAGGACCGCGTGAAGCAGATGCTTGATCTGGTCCAGCTCTCGCAGTTTGCCGGGCGCAAGCCCCACCAGTTATCCGGCGGCCAGCGCCAGCGCGTGGCCCTCGCCCGCGCCCTCGCCAAGCAGCCCAAGGTCCTGCTGCTCGACGAACCGCTCGGCGCCCTCGACAAGAAGCTGCGCGAGCACACCCAGTTTGAAATCATGAACATCCAGGAAAAGACCGGCATCACCTTTGTCGTCGTCACCCACGACCAGGAAGAGGCGATGACGCTGTCCACCCGAATCGCCGTCATGGACAAGGGCATCATCCGCCAGACCGGCACGCCCACCGAAATCTATGAATTCCCCAAGACCAAATTCGTCGCCGATTTCATCGGCTCGATCAACCAGTTTGCCGGCACCGTGAAATCCGTGACCAAGGACAAGGCTGTCGTGGCCTGCGCTGATTGGCCGGGAGACATCAATGTTGACCGTGATGCCACGCTGGAAGTCGGCCAGAATGTTTCGGTGGCCGTCCGCCCGGAAAAGATCTCGATCAGCAAGAAAGCCCCGGCAAAGACCCTCAACGCGGTGGAAGGCAAGGTCATTGATCTCGGTTACTTCGGCAAGGACTCGCTTTACCGGGTGAAACTTCCTTCCTCGGCGCTGGTCCGCGTCAACCGGGTGAATGACCATCGCGGGCGCGAAACCGAACGTGTTGCCCAATGGGAAGACAAGGTCTGGCTTTCCTTTGAGCCGTCAGCCGCAATTCTGTTGAAGGATTAGGCCATGGCCGGCGTCGCTCCGCAGAAATCCGGGCCCGTGCCGCAGGAGCTTGACCTGCCCGGCGGCAAGTCTGGTTTCCGCAACTGGCTTGACCGCAACGCCTGGCGCGACATCATCATCGCCGTGCCCTACATCTGGCTGATCCTGTTTTTTGTGGCACCCTTCATCATCATCATTGCCATGAGCCTGGCGCAATCGGTGATCGCCCAGCCGCCCTTCAGGTTTTATGACACCTGGCCCTATGTCACGTTTGAGAATTTCCAGCGGCTCTTTTCCGATTATGTGTATCTGCGCGGCTATCTCACCTCGCTCCGCAACGCGCTGATTGCAACCGCACTCTGCCTGCTTCTCGGCTATCCAATGGCCCTGGGAATTGCGCGCGCCAAGGGCGTCTGGCGAAATATCCTGCTCCTTCTCGTCAT
>JAEUMI010000232.1 GCA_016792825.1 Hyphomicrobiales bacterium | reverse complement strand
CCTGCCCCATTGAGACGGGAAGACAGGCTCATGCGGCTGACGGAGGCGATGGAGGGCAGCGCTTCGCCGCGAAAGCCAAGGGTGCGGATATCAATGAGATTGTCGTCGCTAAGCTTGGAGGTGGCGTGGCGCTCGATGCAGAGTGACAGATCGTCAGGGGCCATGCCTGAGCCATTGTCGGTCACCCGGATAAAGGATTTTCCGCCACCCCTGAAGGCCACATCAATCTGCGTGGCACCGGCGTCGAGGGCATTTTCGACAAGCTCCTTCACCACGCTGGCCGGGCGCTCAATGACTTCGCCCGCCGCAATGCGGTTGATGGTGCCTTCGGAAAGCCTATGGATTCGCATGGGGCCCAGTCTAGCCCATCCCTTCAGGGAAAGGCAGTTAGCCGCCGGTGCCTGTGGATTTCAGGCCTTCGGGCTTGCCCACGACGGTGACTATCAGACGCTCGCTGTCGATCAGGCGCCTGGCCTGCGCCTTCACCTGGTCAAGGGTTATGGCCTCGACCATGCTGTTGCGCTTGTTGATGTAGTCGATCCCCAAATTTTCCTCCTGGATTCCGAGGAGCTGGCCGGCAATCTTGTTGTTGGTGTCAAAGCGCAGGGCATAGGAGCCGGTGAGATAGGTCTTGATGTCATCGAGTTCGGCCTGGGTTGGTCCCTCATCGGCCATTTTCTTCAGGGTGTCCTTGACAATGGCCAAGGCCTCGCCGGCCTTTTCGTTGCGGGTGCCGAGGGAGCCCACGTTAAGGCCCGCATGATCCATGGGCGAAAGGCCAAAGCCAATGCCATAGGTGAGGCCGCGCTTTTCGCGGATTTCCGCGGTCAGGCGCGAAGCAAAGCCGCTGCCGCCCAAAATTTCGCTCATGATAAAGGCCGGAATGAAATCCGGGTCACTGCGCAGGATGCCTTCATTGCCAAAGACGATGATGCTTTGGGGAATATCGCGGTCAATGACCTTGACGACCGGACCCTTCGCTACGGTCACGCCGGAGACGGGCTTGGGCGGCTCCGTATCGGGAAGGCCGCCAAAAACATCATCAAGCATCAGGGCAAGGGAAGCCGCATCAATATCGCCCACCACGGCGACCTTCAGGCCTTTCCGGCTGAACAGAAGCCTGTGCATGGCTCTCAGGTCATCGGGGGTGATGGCGGCAAGCGACTGGGGCGTGCCGCTGGACTTGCGCGCGTAAAGCTGACTGCCAAAAGCCAGTTCCATCCAAGCGCGCGAGGCAAGTGATTCCGGCTCCTGCTCATCATTTATCGCCGACACCAGGAACTGCTGGCGCACGCGCTCCATGGCGGTCTTTTCAAAATGCGGTGCGGTGAGCACCTTCTTGAGAAGGTCAAAGGCCTGGGCCCGGTTCTTGGACAAGGTTTGCAGGGAGCCTTCAAACTGGTCCATGCCACTGTCGAAGTTGATCCTCACGGCAAGTTCATCGCGCAGGGCCTGAAAGGCAGCGCCATCGAGGTCGCCCGCCCCTTCATCCATCATGCCGGTCAAGAAATGGGCGGTACCCTCTTTTCCCGCGGGATCGGAAGTGGAGCCGCCCTCAAACGAAAAATTCATGGCAATGAGCGGAATGGCTTTGTTTTCCACCAGCCAGGCCTTGATGCCGCCGGGGCTTGTGACTTCCTTGATCTCGATGGCGTAAGCGGAGGTGAAGGAGATTGCCAGGGTGAAGCCGGCAACGATGATGCGGAGGAACAGGAGGCGCATGGGGTTACCTAGCTTCAATTCAGGGTTTGCGGTTCAGGCAGCAGAACGCCGGTGACGGACCGCTTCAAGACGATGATCCTGGCGGCCGCCGCCCTGATGTCATCGAGCGTCACTTTCCCAATTTCTACATCGCGGTCAAATATGCTGCGGGCCGACAATCCGGTGGTGAGCGCCACGCCGGCCATGCGCGCCAGGGCGGCCTGGTTATCGAGGGTATAGACCCGTTCGGCGATGGCCTGGTTGCGCACCCGGTCCAGCTCCTGCTGGGTCACGCCATTCTTCAGCAGGTCGGCAAGCACAGCATCCATGGCGGCCTCAACCTTGGCCACATCGACACCCGGGTTGGGTGCGCCGTAAACTCCGAAGGTGCCGCTGTCCATTTGGTCGCCGCTGTACCAAGCGGCAGCATAGGCGGCAATTTTCTGGTCAATCACCAGGCTCTTGTAGAGCCGGCTTTGCGTGCCGCTGCCGAGGATGTCGGCCAGAAGATCCAGCGCCAAAGCCTCATGCCCGGTCGAGGCCGAATAGGAAGGCGCCAGATAGCTCCGCTGGACGGCGGGCGAGGCAGCCCGCGCATCAATCAGGGTCACGCGGCGCGCGGCAATGGGATCGGGCTCGGGGGTGCGCACCCTTGGTTGCGGCGTGAATGAATTTTTCAGTACGCCATAATATTTTTCGGCAAGAACTTTCACTTGTTCCGGCGTCACATCTCCTGCCACCACAAGGACGGCATTGGCGGGCGTATAGTGGGCCCGGTAGAAGGCCATCGCGTCAGCCCTGGTGAGCTTGGCCACTTCCGACATCCAGCCGATCACCGGCTTGCCATAAGGGTGGGCTGTGTACATGGCGGCATCGATCTGTTCGCCCAGCAGCGCGGAAGGATCATTGTCGGTGCGCTCGCGGCGCTCTTCGCGCACGACATCGAGTTCGGGAAGGACATTCTCATCGGTGAGAACGAGATTCTGCATGCGGTCTGCTTCCAGCTCCATCATCAGTTCCAGCCGGTCGCTGGCAATGCGCTGGAAGTAGGCGGTGTAGTCGCTTGTGGTGAAGGCATTGCCCTCGCCGCCATTGATGTCGATCAGGCGGTCGAACTCGCCCGGGGCGCGTTTGCTGGTTCCCTTGAACATCAGGTGTTCGAGAAAATGCGCCAGGCCGGATTTGCCCGAGACTTCATCGGCGGAGCCCACGCGGTACCACACCATGTGGGTGACGACGGGAGCGCGGTTGTTGGGAATGACGACGACTTCCATGCCGTTGGCAAGCTTGAAGTTTGAAATTTCCACATCGAGCGCGCGGACCGGCAGAACCATGAGCATGATCAGCGCAAGCTGCAGGACGGCTATCTTGACGGCGCGCATGAATCAACTTTCCCGGTCAGAAATTTGTGGCCGGAAGATGCAGGAGAAGGCCCTGCCCGTCCAATGAGATTTTTGTAATCTTCGACTAGCCGTCTTTAAAGATGTTGCCGATATTGCCGACGGTGCCGTAGTTCGGGTCAGTCTCGCGCTTGCGCTTGAGAATGGCCTGCTTCAGTTCGGCCCTCAGGTCGCCTTCAAGCTTAGGCGTGCCATCGGGCTTGGTTTTCGAAATACCGTATTCGGCATAGATATCTTTCTTGACCGCCGGTGCGGGCGCGGGCGCCACGGGTGCGTAAAGCCCCTCGTCGAGGCTGGCGGTTTCAACCGGTGCTGGCGGCGGGGGAGTTGGCTGGTAGGTTTCCGTTGCGGTGCCCGGCGGGCGCAACTGGAGGTCTGGCGGCAGGGCTAGATTGTTGCCGGTCCGGACAACGGGGGCCTGCGGGGCGGGGTCAGAGCTTCCAAGGCCCATGCCGCCCAGCAGCCGGCTTGCGCCGCCACAACCGGCCAGAACCAGGCTCATGGCCAAAACCCCGGATATTTTCCAGACTGTTTTCATGCCTGTTACTCCCACCTGCCGTCCTTTTGGGCGCGGTTTGCGATCTGAATCAGGCATTTCCAAGACCTGCCGCCCCATTCCGTTCCCGGAAGGACTCATAGAGCAAGAGGGCAACCCCCGCAACGATGGCCACGTCAGCAAGGTTAAAGACGTACCAGGTCCAGTTTCCCCAGTGGAGCTGGAAAAAATCGGCAACCGCCCCCCGGATCAGGCGGTCCAGGGCATTGCCGAGGGCGCCGCCAATGACCAGCCCAAGGGCAGCCGCGGTGACCGGCCGATGGGACCGGCACAGCCAGATCCACAGCATGGCGGAGACAAGCAGACTCAGGCCCACCAGAATGCCCTGGGCATTGTTGTTGAACAGGCCGTAGGAAATGCCCTTGTTCCAGACGAGGAGGAGATCGAGAAATGGCGTGAAAGACACGCGGCCCCGGGCGCCGATGTCATA
>JAEUMI010000193.1 GCA_016792825.1 Hyphomicrobiales bacterium | reverse complement strand
TCATAAAAGCTCGGCCAGCCCGTGCCGCTGTCATACTTGGTGTCCGAAGAATAGAGCGGCAGGTCGCAGCCGGCGCAGGCGAAAATGCCCTTGCGGTGCTCGTCCAGAAGCGGGCTGCTGTTGGGCGCCTCGGTATCTTCCTCGCGTAAGACTGCATATTGTTCAGGCGAAAGGACAGCCTTCCATTCCGCCTCGGTCTTGCTGATCTCAAACTCCTCGGCGAAGCCTGCGCGGCTTCCCGCGACCAGGCCCACGGCCGTAAATCCGGCATATTTCAGAATGCTGCGGCGATCCATGATATCCTCACTTTACCCCAATTACGCCCCAAACAGGCAAAAGGTTTCAGAGCTCAACCGGCCCCTCCACCACGCGCTCCGGGGCGGAGGCCTTTCGCCGTGTAATGACCGAAGAACCGGCATTCGCATCAAGCCTCGCAAAGTAGAACACGCAGGTCATGGCTATTCCCGAAACGATGAAAAACGCCATGGAAAAATCATCCGCCGCGATGACCGGCTCGCCGCGCCAGGCCTGCACCGCCTCCAGGACAAGGGCCGCGACAGCCACCCCGGCAGACAGCGAGAACTGCTGCGCCACTGCATAAAACGTCGTGGCATTGCTGGTGTCGCCGCGGTCGATGTCCGAATAAGTCAGCGCATTCATCGCCGTGAACTGCAGTGACCGGAGGAAGCCGCCCACAAGCAGCAGAACCGATATCAGCACAAAAGGCGTGACTTCCGAAAGCAGGCCGTAACAGGCCATGAGCAGGCACGACACCGCGCCGTTGAAAAGCAGCAAGTGCCTGAAGCCAAAGCGCCGCAGCAGTGCGGATGCCGAGAACTTCATGGCGATCGCTCCCGCCGCCGCCCAGCAGCTCAACAGGCCGGACTGGAAGGCGGTGAGGCCAAAGCCAAGCTGAAACATGAGCGGCATGAGGAAAGGAATGGCCCCCACCCCGATGCGGTAAAAGCTTCCACCCTCCACCCCGGCACGGAAGGTAGGAATGCGCAGAAGCTTCAGGTCAATGATGGGATTTTTAGCAGTCGCAGCATGGCGCACGTAAAGCGCCAGGCAAACCGCGCCAAGGCCGATGAGAAGCACCTGCCCGTACAGCGGCAGGAAATCCCGGCCTATGATCGTGAAGCCAAACACCAGTGACGAAAGCCCAAGCGCCGAAAACAGAAAGCCGCGCGCATCAAGCCGCTGCACGGGTTCTGGCGGCATCTCCGGCAGGAACCGGCTTGCCACCATAAGGCCGATGAGCCCGATTGGAATATTCATCCAGAATATCCAGCGCCAGTCAAAATAGGTGGTGATGAACCCGCCGATAGGCGGTCCCACCACGGGACCGATGAGAGCCGGAATGGTGAGCCAGGCCAGGGCATCCACCAGTTGTGATTTTGGCACCTCGCGGAGGATGATCAGGCGGCCCACCGGCACCATCATGGCCCCGCCGAGACCCTGCAGCGCGCGCGCCGCTATCAGCCAGCCCAGCGATTGGGCATAGCCGCAGGCGATGGAGCCGAGCATGAACACCACAATTGCCGCGCGAAACACATGCTTTGCGCCAAAGCGGTCGGCACACCAGCCGCTGATCGGAATGAAAACCGTAAGGCTGAGGAGATAAGTGGTGAACGCCAGCTTCAACACAATGGGGTCGGTGCCAAGGTCCGCCGCGATTGCGGGCAGCGACGTGGCAATCACCGTCGAGTCCATGTTTTCCATGAACAGGGCAGAGGCCACGATGAGTGGAAGCAGGCGGGCTGGGGAGACCATTTATATGAACCGGAGAATGCCAAACTATGGCTGATGATACAATGATAGGAGCCCGTGAAAGTTCATGCGTAAATGCGCAAACCCCATGCAACCGCCTCATAAGGCTAGGTTTTTTGAACGCAAACAAGGCCATAGGGAAACAGCGCGCACCTTTGACCCCTGCGCCGTGAAAGCGCTATAAGGCGCCCATGATCACACGGCTCTTTAACTGGCTTGAAAACTACGTCGATTCCTTTCCCATGCAGCAGGCTGAAAAGCCCGATGCGAAGCTGTTTGCCTTTGCCTTTCACTACACCAAGCCGTTTCTGCCCCTGCTCGCCGCCTCAATCATCTTCTCGACGGTCATCGCCCTCATAGAGGTCTATCTCTTCGCCTTCATCGGCAATTTGGTCGACCTTCTGACGACTGCTGACCGCGCCACCTTCTGGGAAGAAAACGCCACCAAACTGACTCTGATGGGCGTGCTTGTCCTGCTGGTGCTGCCGAGCCTGAATTTCATTTCCGAGGCCATTTCCCACCAGGGCCTGCGCGGCGCCTTTGCCATGCGCATCCGCTGGCTGGCGCACCGCTACGTGCTGCGCCAGAGCATGGACTTCTTCCACAATGATTATGCCGGCCGTGTTGCCACCAAGGTCATGCAGGCAGCGCTGGGCGTGCGCGACGCGGTGATGAAGATCACCGAGGTTGTCGTCTACGTGACGGTTTATTTCGTCGGCGCGCTGGTACTTGTGGCCACCAGTGATTACTGGCTGATGGTGCCGCTTCTCGTCTGGCTCAGCGGCTATGCCTTGGCCTGCTGGTACTTCGTGCCGCGCCTCGGCAAGCTCTCGGAGGCCCAGGCCGAATTGCGCTCCCTCGTCGTGGGTCGAGTCGTCGACAGCTACACCAACATTTCCACGGTCAAGCTTTTCGCCCATGCGGAACGCGAGGATTCCTATGCCCGCGAAGGCATGGGCTGGATGCTGGAAAGCGTCAACCGTTCCATGCGCATGTCCACCTTCATGACATCGACGCTCAGCCTGCTCAGCGGCATTCTCATTTTCATGATGTCGGGAATCTCGATTTACCTCTGGCATACGGGCGCCATCACCACCGGCGCCATCGCCTTTTCCATCGGCCTCACACTGCGCCTCAAGGCCATGTCGCAATGGATCATCTGGGAAGTGGCCGGCCTGTTTGAAGATATAGGCGTCATCCAGGACAGCATTGAAACCGTTGCCCGCGACCGCCTCGTGACCGATGTTCCCGACGCAAAACCGCTTGTTGTCAGCAAGGGTGAAATTGTCTTTGACAACGTGCGCTTCAACTATGGCAAGGAAAGAGTCGAGGGCCGGGCCGATATTGTTGATGGCTTCTCCCTCACCGTCAGGCCCGGTGAAAAGGTAGGGCTGGTGGGCCGCTCCGGCGCCGGCAAATCCACCCTCGCCAACCTGCTGCTGCGCTTTTACGATCTCGAAAGTGGCGCCATCCGCATTGATGGCCAGGATATTTCGCAGGTGGCCCAGGAGTCGCTTCGCGCAAAAATTGGCGTGGTGACCCAGGACACCTCCCTGCTCCACCGCTCGGTCCTTGAAAACTTGCGCTATGGCATGCCCGACGCGACACTTGCCGAGGTGGAGGCAGCCGCCCAGAAAGCCCATGCCGGGGAATTCATTGCCAGTCTTGTCGACCCAAAGGGCCGCAAGGGTTACGACGCCCATGTGGGCGAGCGCGGCGTGAAGCTCTCAGGCGGCCAGCGCCAGCGCATTGCCATTGCCCGCGTGCTGCTCAAGAACGCCCCCATCCTGGTCCTTGACGAGGCGACAAGCGCCTTGGACTCCGAAGTCGAATCCGCCATCCAGGAAAATCTCTACACTTTGATGGAGGGCAAGACCGTGATCGCCGTCGCCCACAGGCTTTCAACCATTGCCGCCATGGACCGCCTGATCATCATGGACAGGGGCCGCATCGTGGAAGAAGGCACCCACCGGCAGCTGCTCAAGCGCAACGGCCTCTATGCCAGTCTCTGGAAACGCCAGTCCGGCGGCTTCCTGGTGGATGAAACCACGCTCGCCGCCGAATAAACCTCTCGTTAACCATAATCCCGCCACAACAGGCTTTTTAGACAGCCCCAGCCATTTCCAGGGATACCATGAAACACGCCATCATCGCCTTGACCGCCGCATCATTCCTCATCACCGCCTGCTCCACCGATCCTTATACCGGCGAGCAGAAGATTTCGAACACCGCCATCGGCGCTGGCACCGGCGCCCTTCTCGGCACCGCCGCGGGCGCCCTTCTCGGTTCCACCACCAATATAAAGACCCGCAAGGCGATGCTGGTGGGCGCCGGGATCGGCGCACTGGCCGGCGGCGGCGTCGGCCTCTACATGGACAACCAGGAGGCCAAGCTGCGCCAGCGCCTCGAAGGCTCCGGCGTATCGGTCACCCGCCAGGGCGAGAACATCATTCTCAACATGCCCTCCAACATTACCTTTGCCACCGACCAGTCTGATATCCGGCCGGCCTTCTATGATGTGCTGAACTCGGTTGCCATTGTGCTGCGCGAGTTCAATCAGACGCTGGTGGATGTGAACGGCCACACCGATTCCGACGGTTCCGACGAGCACAACGAGGAACTTTCGAGCCGCCGCGCCAATTCGGTTGCCGAGTATCTTGTCTCCCAGCAACTCGACAGCCGGCGCTTCTCGGTCCAGGGCTTTGGTGAAACCCAGCCCATCGCCTCCAACGCCAGTGCTTCCGGCAAGGCCCAGAACCGCCGCGTCGAAATCCAGATTGTCCCGTTGACTTGA
>JAEUMI010000171.1 GCA_016792825.1 Hyphomicrobiales bacterium | reverse complement strand
TCTCCTCATGGTGATCATTTCGGCCATGAACGGGCTCTCCGTCGCAGGGATGGCGATTGGCGCCACCATCGCCCTGCCGGAAATGCTCAGGCGCGGCTATGACAAGGTGATGATCACCGGCGTGGTGCAGGGCGGCTCATCCCTCGGCATCCTGATTCCGCCCAGCGTCGTGCTGGTTCTCTACGGCATGATCGCGCGCCAGCCCGTGGGCCAGCTCTGGCTGGCCGGCGTCATCCCCGGCCTGATCATGGCAACGGTTTTCGTCATCTATGTGATGGTGCGCTGCCGACTTAATCCCGCTCTCGCCCCCACCGTCAAGGATGAAGACCTCAACATGCCGATGGGTGAGAAACTGCGGTTGCTGCGGGCCGGAATCGTGCCCTTCCTCATCTTTTTCTTCATGACCGGCCTGTTTGTTCTGGGCTACACCAGCCTCGTCGAAAGCTCGGCCGTGGGCGCCACCGCCGCCACGCTGGCTGCCGCCATCAAAGGTCGCCTGACCTGGCCCATGATAAAAGAGACGTCACGCAAGACACTTGCCATTTCGTCGATGTTTCTCTGGCTGATCCTTGCGGCCCTTGCCTTCGGCGCGGTGTTTGACGGCCTTGGCGCGGCCCGCGCCCTGGAAAACCTGTTCATCGGCCAGTTGCACCTGGAACCATGGATGGTGCTCACCATGATGATGTCAACCTTCATTATCCTGGGCATCTTTCTGGACGACACGGCCATGCTGGTGATCGTGGCCCCGCTCTACATCCCGCTCGTCAGGATACTGGGTTACGACCTCGTCTGGTTTGGCGTGCTCTACACCATCACCTGCCAGATCGCCTACATCACGCCGCCCTTCGGCTATAACCTGTTCCTGATGCGGGCCATGGCCCCCAAGGAGATAACCCTGGTGGATATCTATCGGTCCATCTGGCCCTTCGTGATCATGATGGTTGGGTGCATCCTGTTGGTGGCGGTTTTCCCCGGCCTGGCCCTGTGGTTGCCAAACACCCTCTATGCCAAGTAAGGTCAACTGGCGGAAATTAAAGCCTGAATTCAAGAACGATGACAACCAGGGAGTAACTGAACCATGACAAAAGACAAAGACCTGAACTGCCCGTCCGAGAAAATTCTCGAAAGCCGCCGGAAGATGCTGCGCAATTTCGGCCTTGGCGGCGCGGCAATCGCCGCCTCGACACTGGCCGCACCTGCCATTGTCCGGGCCCAGAGCGCCATCAAGTGGCGCCTCCAGACCTATTCCGGCGCCCCCCTTGGCGCCCATGTGATCAAGCCGCAGATCGACGCCTTCAACGCCGCGGCGAACGGCGAGATGGAAATCGAGCTTTACTACGCCGACCAGCTCGTGCCCACGGCGGAGCTTTTCCGCGCCATGCAGGCCGGCACCATTGACGCCGTCCAGTCGGACGACGCCACCATGGCCTCGCCGGTGGATATCTCGGTGTTCGGCGGCTACTTCCCCTTCAACACCCGCTTCAGCCTCGATATGCCGGCCCTGTTTGCCTATTACGGGCTGAACGAAATCTGGGCCGAGGCCTATGGTGAAGTTGACAACGTGACGTGGCTGTCGGCCGGCGCCTGGGATCCGCTCCACATCTTCACCAAGGAGCCGATCCGCAGCCTCGCCGACATGAACGGCAAGCGCGTGTTCGGCGTGCCGACGGCAGGCAAGTTCCTGTCGAAATACGGTCTCGTGCCGGTGACCGTGCCTTGGGACAACGTCGAAGTCGCCATCCAGACCGGCGAACTTGATGGCGTGGCCTGGTGCGGCTTCACCGAAGCCTATGAAGTGGGCTGGGCCGATGTCTGCAAATATGCCCTCACCAACAGCGTCACCGGCGCCTGGTGCGGCTCCTACTTCGCCAATACGGCAAGCTGGAACAAGGTGCCGCCGCATCTGCAGCAGCTCTTCCGTTCCACCATCGACCAGTCGCACTACTACCGCAATGTCTGGTACTGGGGCGGCGAAGCCAAACTCCGCGTCGAAGGCAAGAAGATGGAGCTCACCTCGCTCCCTGACGCCGAATGGGCCCAGGTCATTGCTGACTCAACGGCGTTCTGGGATGAAGTGGCCGGAAGCAGCCCGCGCGCCGGCCGCGTCGTCGAGGCGTTCAAGAAATACGCCGACGTCATGCAGAAAGCCGGCTACCCCTATCGTTGATGGGCGCAGGTTTCAGTTAGAGGGAGCGGCTCCATCGGGGCCGCTCTTTTTTGACCCACTACCCTGGCTGCCGACAATCTACCCAAACATGGTTTAACCGCTGCCGTAGAGCCCTGAGGCCGCAAGTTCCTTCAGCGTCGTGACGGCTTTCCGCACAACGACACTTGACCTTCTTTTGATGTGGATGGCGAAGTAGACTGGCTGCTCTATGGTGGGAGCATCGGAAACAATATTGGCGGCGCCCCCTGTTCTTAGACCTGCAACCGCGTGTTCAGGCACGTAGGCCGAGCCTCCGTTTCGTTTGAGGTGGCTGATTGCAAGCAGGTCCAGGCCTACGGAAAGCCGCGGTCGGGAGAAATCAGGCAGCAGTTCGGAATGCGATTTTTCCAGTGAGGGCGTATATCCGGCGCGGACATAGGTGGGCAAATCCACGTCCTTCAGCTTCCTTGCCGTGCTGGATACAAGAACAAAGCGCTGTTTCATCAGAAGTTCGAACTGGATCTCCGGCAAAAAACGCGGCGCATACATGACGCCAATATCAAGATTGCCGAACAGAATATCATTTATCATTTGCGGCGAGTAGTCAGCCTCCGCATGCAGCGCCACGCGCGGCATGTCGTGCATGATCCGGTCCATCCAGTCTGGCAGCAGATTCTCCGAAAGGCTGACGGTCGATGCGATGCGGAGTGAACCTTCGTGCCGGTCAAGGGCGCCAAGCTCCTGGCGCGCCAGTCCCCACGAAGCCTTGATCGAACGGGCATGTTCCTCGAAGCGACGGCCCGCCGCGGTGGGGCTGGCGCCGGCTCTGCCGCGCGCAAACAGGGTTGAGCCCAGGGTGGCTTCCAGGGTCTTTATGCGGCTGCTAACTGTCGACTGAGTAATGCCAAGCCTTTCCGCTGTCAGATGAAAACTCCGGCTTTCAATAAGGTCCAAAAATGTTTCAATGCCATCGAGATTCATTTAATCGATAATATCGATCAATAATCTATATTCAATCAGATTTATTAATTGAATTTTGAGGCTTAAGTTCAGGTCCGCGAAGCTGGAGAAATGCGATGTTCATCGTTGATTGCGACTGCCACAACTACTGGCTCAGCGCAAAAGTCCTCGAGCCTTATCTTACAGGTGTGTGGAAAGACATGTTCGTTCATGGTGAGCGCACCGGGCCAGAGGGCGCATTTCCCCACGGTCACCGGCCTTGGTTTCATCCCCATGGTTTTTCCCGGAAGGATGTCAGGCCCCTCAGCGAAGATGACAACTACACCATCATGAAGGAAAAGCATCTCGATCCGAACAAGATCGATATCGCCATCCTGACCGGCGATGAACCGATGGAAGCCTCGACTCTGGCCAACCCCTATTATGCCAGTGCCTTGGTCAGCGCCTACAACGATTATCAGATCGATTATTGGCTTCCCAAGGATAGCCGGTTCATGGGTTCCCTGGTGATTGCCCCGCAGGATCCAAATCTTGCGGCAAAGGAAATACGCCGTCTCGGCCACCATCCTCGCATGGCGCAGGTTCTGGCCTCGCAAGGCTCCCAGCGCCCCTATGGCGATCCTTTCTATCATCCGATCTATGAGGCATGTGCCGAAGTCGGACTGCCCTTCGCCATTCACCTCGGCGGGCACGGCGGGCTCAACTGGAATGCCATTGCGCCGGCACCGACAACCTTCTTCTGGGAGACCCACGCCATCCTCCATATGGCGGCGATGAGCCATGTTGCCAGCATGATCGCCCATGGCGTTTTTGAGAAATGGCCGAATTTGTTCTTCGTGGTCATCGAATGTGGCGTTGCCTGGGTTCCATCGGTGCTTTGGCGGCTGGATCAGGACTACAAGGCGTTGCGGAAGGAAACGCCCTGGCTGAAAATGCTGCCCTCCGAATACTTTCGCCGCAATATCCGCTTCTCGACGCAGCCGCTTGAGCGGCCCGATAATCTCCAGCATCTCTGGTCAATTCTCGAAGCGATGGATGGCGAGAACACCTTGCTGTTTGCCTCCGATTATCCCCATTGGGATTACGACGACCTGAAGTCACTGCATCTGCCGCCCGAATGGAAGCCAAGAATTCTCGGCCAGAACGCCCTTGAGGTTTATAAGCGCATTCCTTCTCCGGCCAGAACCAGGGCGGCGTGAGGCGCATCATGGCGGAGAAAACCCTCGTTTGCCGTGCTGATGAGGTCGCCACTGGCGCACCGCGGATCGTGAAGATACGCGGCCTTGCCGTGGGACTCTTCAGAATTGGCAATAATATTCACGCGATGCTGAACGTTTGCCCGCATCGAGGGGCGCCGCTCTGCGAAGGCCCGCAATGCGGCACAACAACGTCTAATGATACTGGCGAAATCCTCCATCATCGCGACAACGAAATTGTCCGCTGTGCCTGGCATGGCTGGGAGTTCGATATTGTGACCGGAAAATCACTGGTTGATCCAAAGGTTTCAGCTCGGATATTTCCCGTCACCGTGGATGCCGGAAATGTCTATGTGCATGCCTGAGAATGGCTGATTTCACTTCCTGATTGTCCCCCGTCCCGTCAGCCTTTAAACAATCTCCATGAGCATCATTCTGCCGTGCCCCGTGATCGACGACAGGTCCGAAGGCCCTGGCGGTAGGTCAGCACGTGCGCAACAAATTCCGCTGGATGATGGAAATATGATAGACAGGGGGAGCGATGGGCCAGGCCACGATCATTCTCGATGAAGTTGTCCCGGCTGGGAGGCCCTGGGGAGCGCGCCTTGCAGCCCATGACGTTCTCACCATCATCGATCTCGAAGGCCAGCAAGCCGTCGATTTTCTCTGTTACGACGCGGCCAATCCGCAGGACCGCTACTGCGCCACCAACACGGTGAAGGTCCAGGGCAATATCTTTGTTGGCCTTGGCAGCGTGCTTTATTCCGACAGCGGCGCGCGGCTGATGACAGTTGTTGAAGACACGGTGGGCAGGCACGATACCGTCTATGGCTGCTGCAGCAACCCCAACAACTTCCTGCGCTACGGCGTCCGCACGACGGAGTCCTGCTACTCGAACTTCGAGACAATCTTGCAGCGCTTCGGTCTCGGCCCCTCGGCCATCGTGCCTAACGTGAACTGGTTCATGAGCGTTCCGGTCCTTGAAGATGGCAGCGCCGGGGTTACCACCGCGGCACTCAATCCCGGAAGCCATGTGGCGCTGCGGGCCGAGCGCGATGTGCTGGCCGTGCTTTCCAATTGCCCGCAAATGCACAATCCCTGCAACGGCTATAACCCCACCGCCATCCGCGTGACCGTCACGCGCCATAGGGCAAAGGGGAAGGAGGAATAGCCCGATGACAGAAACGACCAAACATGACGCGTGGAGCGCGGGCGACAGCTACGATGCCTATATGGGGCGCTGGAGCAGAAAGATGGCGGCGCGGTTTCTTGACTGGCTGAAGCCGGCCGAAAACCTTGACTGGCTCGATGTGGGCTGCGGCACCGGAGCGCTTTCATCGGCGGTTCTCAGCCGCTGCCATCCCCGCAGTCTAGTCGGCATCGAGCAGTCCGCCGGATTTGTCGCCACGGCGCAACGAAATATAGATGACAAGCGCGCCCGGTTTGAAGTGGGCGATGCGCAAAACCTGCCGCTCGATGATCACAGCCGGGACATCGTGGCCTCCGCCCTCGTCCTGAATTTTGTGCCGGACATTCCAAAGGCCTTATCTGAAATGAAACGCGTGGTGCGGCCCGGCGGCACCGTTGCATTCTATGTCTGGGACTACCCCGGCGGCGGCATGGGATTCATGCGGGCTTTCTGGAATGCCGCCATAGCACTTGATCCCGCCGTCGCATCCGACTTTGCCGAGGGCAAACGGTTTCCCTTTTGCACTGCCGCCGGTCTTTCCGAACTGGTTACGAATGCCGGCCTGCAGTCAGTGGAATGTACGGCCATCGAAATTCCAACCATCTTTGCGGATTTCGACGACTTCTGGCGCCCCTTTACGCTTGGCGCCGGGCCAGCCCCCGGCTATTGCGTCAGCCTCCCCGAGGAAGCGCGCGAAAAACTGCGCCAGAAACTGAGCGATGATCTGCCGCGCCAGGACAACGGCACGATAACCCTTAACGCAAGGGCCTGGGCCGTCAAAACGCTTGCCGGGTGAAGCAATTCCACCATGACATTCCGCCCGCCACCCCCTACATTATCTCCATGAGCATCATTCCGCCCCGCCCCCTGTTTGACGACAGGCCTTCGGGCCTTGCCGATCTGGACCAGCGCTCGCGCAGTATCTTTAGGCGCCTGGTCGATACTTATCTCGAGACCGGCGAACCCGTGGGCTCGCGCACCATCTCGCGCATCCTCCCGGCGAGCCTGTCCTCGGCTTCCGTGCGCAATGTGATGATGGACCTCGAGGATGCTGGGTTGATCTACTCGCCCCATACCAGCGCCGGC
>JAEUMI010000311.1 GCA_016792825.1 Hyphomicrobiales bacterium | reverse complement strand
GGCCAAGGGCCAGGTGCTCCTCTGCGGCACTTGCATGGATGCGCGCGGCATGACTGGAGAAGACATGATGGAAGGCGCGCGCCGAAGCACAATGGATGAGTTGGCAGCTGCAACGGTTTCTGCCGACAAGGTACTGGTTTTCTGAGCGGTTTGAAAACGAAGGATCCTGCTATTCAAATAAGTCGGAATGCGTGCTGGTTTGATGGATTGGGGACATGGAGCGGGAGTGGAAGGCTGCCCGCCTCGACGCCAGCGCGATAGCTTATATTGATGAGGGTGCTTTGGGATATGCCAAGTCGCTTCCTGATACTTTCGGCGTCCCGCTTTGTTTTGGTTTAGATACGCGTGCGGGCAACGTCAGATTTGCTAACGGTAGCCATGGATTCATCTCCTTGTTGTAGCTACGATGCATTTCTTGGAGCCCACAGTATAGGAGAGTTGCATGAAGAAACGTTATATTGCGATGGCTACACCGCTAAGATTTTGTGCCCTGATCCTTGGTCTGGGACTGGTGGGTATTTCGTTGCTGACGGGGCCCGCCGAATCCCGAAGCGCCCAAGCCAGACCTGAACTGATCGGGTGCAGCAGTTCGTCCAGACAGGCCACAATAGCCTGTTGTGAGGAGCGTTATGCCAACAATCCGCCAGGGCAGCGGGCTCGGCGCAACGTTACTTGCGCGCAGGCCGTGATTTGCAAGATTTCGGTTTTTCCGCTGACAAAGGTGGCGTTCCCGCAGAGGTGCTCGATTGCGCCACTCATGAGGGGTAATGACAACAGCAAGGGCAAGGGCTGGAAACTTTGATAGTCGAGCTTGAGACAAGTGCCCTATGCTCAATCCAATCCCCCCGCTTGATGTCCTGAAAGCGCGCATTGGGCGCGGCGAGCTTGACCAGAAAGTATGTGAGAGCCCGCGCAAAGTGCTGGCTGAATGAAGGCCCTGCCTGTTCTGAATTTCGTCTTAAGGTACATGCGCCACAGGCCCCATGAATTTTAACGAGATTCGTTAGAATTGTAGGTGATTTGATTAACGCGCTGGTTTGTTCCCCGCTGTGAACGCAAGGCCATCCCATACCCCTTTGCCTAGATGCGACAAGTTACATCGCGCTTGTTGAGCGCGCGTTCAATCAACTCAAGCAATTTCAATTGAATCCTAATTGGACATTCTGCGCATACTAGACACGCCTGCTTGTCATTGGATGAAATGACGTTCGCCCCAAACGTAAATTGAATCTGGTTTTGAGTAACATTTGAAGTTTTTGCTTAAGGCTCACCTAGCTTTTGGCTGATACTTTGAAGGCATGAATAAATGGTCAAGATTTTTGCTGAGAGAGACAAAAGGCAATATTGCAATTGTCACGGCTCTCACTGTCCCGCTTCTCGCAGCAGGCGCGGGTTTCGGGGTTGAGACAGCTTTCTGGTATCACAAGGATGTCGAGCTGCAGCAGGCGGCGGACAAAGCGGCATATACTGCAGCACTCGAAAAGCGTGCCGGCGCAAATTCCAGCAAGATTCTGAATACCGCCACGTACATCGCGACGGAAAATGGCTACCAGCCCGGCACACTCGCAGTGCATTATCCGCCCACCGCTGGCGCCTATGCTGGGGACCCCAAGGCCATCGAGGTGCAACTTTCGATCCAATTGCCCCGATATTTCACTTCATTCTTTTTTGACGACATGGTTACCGAAAGAGTGAGGGCTGTAGCACTTATGCAAACGGCGGCCAACGCCTGCCTTCTTGCGCTCAGCACAACGATGTCGCATGCCGCCCGTTTTTCGGGAAGTGCAAACCTTAATCTCGCGGGCTGCACCGTCATGTCGAATTCAATGACGTCTGATTCTGTTCTGGTCCAGGGCTCAGCAGCATTGACAGCCGACTGCATCATTGCCGTTGGCAACGTCGAACTTAATGCAGATACCACCATGACCGAATGTCCGGGTGCTGTCACAAATGCGCCCCCTGCCGCTGATCCATTCGCCGACATTCCTGTTCCGACGTCAGGAACAACCTATACAAGCACGGGTGGCGCAGTGCTTCAGCCGGGTCATTACACCAATGGCATGAGCCTTAGCGGCACAAAAACACTGAGCCCAGGTGTCTATATTGTCTCAGGCGGGAATTTCAGAATCAATGCGAACGCAAACATCTCCGGTTCGGGCGTTACGATATACTTCACGGCCGGCACTTCTGTGAGCATCAATGGCACGGCCACGGTGAATCTGTCAGCGCCGACGAGCGGAACCTATTCCGGCATGCTTTTCTTTGGCGACCGGAGCGCCACTGACGGCGTGACCCTCAATGGCACGGCAGATTCCAGACTTACCGGCGCGGTCTACTTTGCCAACCAGGATATCAACTATCTTGGAAATTTCTCGGGAAACGGGGGCTGCACGCAGGTCGTAGGCAGAACAGTTGAATGGTCAGGAAGTGCCGCTATCAATCAGGATTGCACCGCCTATGGCATGCGGACCATTCCGGCAACGCAGCTTGTCAAGCTGGTGGAGTAACAGGATGAGAAAGTTTTTTCGCGATGATGCTGGCGTTGGAGCGATTGAGTTCGCGCTTATCGCGCCTTTGTTGGCGCTCGTCCTTTTGGGCACCATCTCAGGTTGGGCATACTACCAGCAAAACAACCACATGCGCGACAGTGTGGAAGTTGCAGGAAAGTATTTCCTTCAGGGCGGCACAAGCGAAGAAGTAGCGTTGAACATCGCCGAAGCCGCGTGGAGCGACAAGCCGGACGACGGGAGTATTGCGCTTAACAAGACTTGCATCTGCGGAGGCGTGGCCGCGAGTTGCGGCGGAGTTTGCAGCGATATGAGCATTCCCGAGACCTACTGGACAATTGAAGCCTCAAGCACTTATACGGACCCGTTTCTTGGCGAAGCAGTTCTGGAGAATGGTTTGCCGCTTTACGAACGCGAGGTCATTCGTGTCCGGTAAACTTTTTTTTCGTAATGACCGGGGCAGCGCTGCTGTCGAATTCTCCCTGGTCCTTCCGGTTTTTCTTGTCATGATTATTGGCGTTTTTGCGGTGGGCTGGGCAGCCCACAGCACACATAATCTGCGTCACGCGCTTGCAGAGGGAGCGCGTGCCTTGCAGCTCAAGCCGACAATTACCCAGACAGAACTGCAGACCCTCGTCAGGAGCAAGGTCTTTGAGGGTCATGGTCCGGAGGACGTGTCAGTCACATTGACTTTTGATCCGTTAGCCGCGGGTGTGCAACTCGCACACACTACCGCAACTTACCCTGTGACGTTCACGGTTCCACTGGTAGGAAGCTACTCTTTTACCTACAGTGTTTCGATGACTGTGCCGGTAACTGCGAGCTAGGTCCCAGTACCCAACCCTAAACATTTGCTCACCCTGAAACAAATGGCGGCCCCGACTGGATTCGAACCAGTGGCCCTCAGTTTAGGAAACTGATGCTCTATCCAACTGAGCTACGGGACCGCATAAGCCTCTTTATAGTTTGGAATCCGTGAAAAAGAAAAGGCCCGGATTTTTGGTCCGGGCCTGTCCGTCGAGGTCTTGGAAAACTCTTATGCGGCCTCTTCGGCGGCAGCGGCTTCTTCTTCCGCCTTTTCGCCGGCGGCCTGGGCGCGCTTGGCGTTCTTGGCGAGGAATTCGGAAAGCTCCTTCACCGACTGATCGTCATCCACCTTGCGGACGGCGGCCAGCTCGCGGGCCATGCGGAGCAGGGCCTGCTCAAACAGCTGGCGCTCGGAATAGGATTGCTCGGGCTGGCGGTCGGAGCGGTAGAGATCGCGCACGACTTCGGCCACGGCGATGAGATCGCCGGAATTGATCTTTGCGTCATATTCCTGGGCGCGCCTGGACCACATGGTGCGCTTGATGCGGGCCCGGCCACGGATAACCTTCATGGCATGCTCGATCAGGCCACGGTCAGCCAGGCGGCGCATGCCCTTCTGCTCGGCACGGTTGGTCGGCACCTTGAGGCGCAGCTTTTCGCGCTCGAAATCCACGATGTAGAGTTCAAGCTTCGAGCCGGCGATTTCCTGCTCCTCAATGGCGGTGATCTTGCCAACGCCATGGGCGGGGTAAACCACGAGTTCGCCAATCTTGAAGGAAAGCTTCTTGGGCGCTGCAGGTGCGGCGGCTACGGCGGGCTTGGCCACGGCTGCAACAGGTGCGGCAACGGGTTTTACGGCCACGGCTACAGGCTTTGCCACGGGCGCAGGAGCCGCGTGGACCGGCTTGGCGTTCTTCAGATGCCCGGTCACCTTGGTCAGAATCGTTTTCTTGGGGACGGGTTTGGCCGCAGGCTTTGCAGCGGAAGCCACCTTCGCCTTGGGCTTGGCTTTCAAAGCCTTGGACTTGGCCTTCGCGGCCACAGCCTTGGTTGCATTCTTAGCCTTCGCAACCGATTTTCTCGTGTGAGCTGCCTTCTTTGCCAAAGCTGCCTTTTTGACGGTCTTTTTCATTCTTGTCCTTCGCCTTCGTCTGGACCCTGGATTCGCCAAAAAACGGGCGAAAAAATAACCGAGCTTTAGGGGCTCGGGTCTGATGACTTGCAGGGGCGTTGTTTACATTAAAAATCACTATAGCACGATTTTAAGGAAAATTAAAGCTCGATATATCCGTGTACGGTCTATCTCGGCATCGGAGCCCTGCGTTATTCACAGGATGGTTAACGAATTCAATCGCCTTCGCCGGGCTTTTCCGAGAAATAGGCCTCGAATTTTCCCTCGACACCTTCAAATTCCTTGGCATCGGGCGGTGGATCGCGCTTGACCGATATATTAGGCCATTTCGGCGCATATTCCGCATTGATTTTCAGCCATTTTTCGAGGCCGGGCTCGGTATCGGGCTTAATCGCGTCAACCGGGCACTCCGGCTCGCAGACGCCGCAATCGATGCATTCATCGGGGTGGATGACCAGCATGTTTTCGCCCTCGTAGAAGCAGTCCACGGGGCAGACTTCGACGCAGTCCATAAACTTGCATTTGATGCATTTATCATTGACGATGTAGGTCATGTCGGTCCAGTTGTTCTTTATAACGAACGATGCTTAGCAATGTTTCCCGCCTTATGCACGGTCTTTTTCGTCGCGTGAAGGGCCAGGGGTGAGGTCTTCGTATAGCTGACATGCCTCGGCAAAGGGGCCGCGTTTGGTGCCCAAATCCTTCACCCGCAAGACGCGGACATGGCCGCCCACGGCAATGGTGAGGACATCTCCCGGGCGCAGAACATGGCCCGGCTTGGTAACTTTCACGCGGTTCAGGCGCACATGGCCCGTCTCCACCAGTTCAGCAGCCTTGGGGCGCTGCTTGACGACACGGGCAAACCAAAGCCACTTGTCCAGACGTTGCGTCAGTTCTTCTTACCCATCATTTGCGCCTTGAGGGTCTCGAGGATGGCAAAGGGCGAATTGGGGTCCATGGGCTTTTCAGGCCGGCGCCTGGGCTCCTC
>JAEUMI010000149.1 GCA_016792825.1 Hyphomicrobiales bacterium | reverse complement strand
GCCGTCGGAATATAGGGCAGCAGCGTGAGATGGATAAAGATGCAGGAACCACGCGGCGCCTCCTGTCCAAACTGGCGGATGGCCTCGAAAAACGGCAGGCCTTCGATATCGCCTACCGTTCCGCCAATCTCCACCAGAACGAAATCAAATTCGTCGTTGCCGGCTCCAATGAAATCCTTGATCGCATCGGTCACGTGCGGAATGACCTGAACCGTGCCTCCGAGGAAATCACCGCGCCGCTCCTTGGCGATGATGTCCTGATAGATGCGCCCCGTGGTGATGTTGTCCTGCTTGTTGGCCGGCCTGCCGGTGAAACGCTCGTAATGGCCGAGGTCGAGATCGGTTTCCGCCCCGTCATCGGTGACGAAGACTTCTCCGTGCTGGTAAGGGCTCATGGTGCCCGGATCAACGTTGAGATAGGGGTCGAGCTTGCGCAGGCGCACGCTGTAGCCCCGCGCCTGCAGGAGTGCGCCAAGGGCCGCAGAGGCCAGGCCTTTGCCAAGGGAAGAAACCACGCCGCCGGTAATAAAAATGTATCGCGCCATGGGAGTTCAACCTACTCGCTTGCAAACATGATTCGAAGCCTGAAAAGCCGGGTTTTCAGGATTATTGTTAAGAACCGTGAAACAATTACTGTGAAACAGGGACCTGCGGTGTGGCAGGTGCTGCGGGCAGTTGCGGCAATACGCTGCCGCCCGTCCCTTCGGTTGCCGGAGCGCCATCTGTAGCAGGTGCGACGCCGTCAAAAAGTGAACCGCCTGACCCGCTGCCGCGCACGGCAATCAATGTTAAGCCGATGGAAGTAATAAAGAAACACACCGCCAGAATGGCCGTTGTCCGCGTCAGCGCATTACCAACACCCCGCGCCGAAAACAGGTTCCCGGCCCCTCCTCCGCCACTTCCAATGCCCAGCGCCCCGCCTTCCGAGCGTTGCAGCAGCACCGCCCCGATGAGGGCCAGGGCGACAATGAGATGGATGACCAGAAGAACCGTTTGCATGGTGGAGCGGACCTATTTCAATTTCGGGGCGGTTTAGCGTCTATATGGGCCTAAAGCAACCCGCTTCAAGCGCCTGCAAATCCCGCCAGGACGGCCCCGTTTCAGCGGCCGTAGAGATAGCTCGGCAGCCACATGCCGATGGCCGGAAACATGTAGAGAAGAACCATGGCAAACACGACGATGAAAATGAACGGCATCACGCCGGAAAAGATATCGTTGATGTTCACGTGTTTTGGCGCCACCCCCTTCAGGTAGAACGGTGCCATGGCCACCGGTGGCGAGAGGAACGATGTCTGAATGTTGAGGGCGATCAGGATGCCGAAAAACAGCGGGTCAATCCCGAAGTGGTCCAGCAAGGGCAGGAAGATCGGCACGAAAATCACGATGATTTCCGTCCATTCCAGGGGCCAGCCGAGGATGAAAATTATGATCTGCGTGACAATCAGGAACATGAGCGGCGAAAGATCAAGTCCAACCACAAAGTCCTTGATTACGGCATCGCCGCCAAGGATGGCGAAGACCGCCGAGAAGGTAAACGAACCGACAAACAGCCAACACACCATGGCGGAGGTTCGCGCCGTCAGAAATACCGACTCTTTCAGTTTTTCGAATGTCAGCGAGCGATAGGCCGCAGCCAACACAAGGGCGCCAAGCGCGCCAATGGCGGCAGCTTCCGATGGGGTCGCAATACCGAACATGATGGCGCCGAGCACAGAGAAAATCAGGAGCGCGAGAGGCACAAAGGATGTCAGAAGCTCGCGGACGATAGTAAAAAACGGGACATTTCTTTCAATCTCGGGAAGTGGCGGCGCCAAAGCCGGATTGATCATCACCCGAATGATAACATAGGCCATGTACATGCCCGCTAGCATCAAGCCTGGGAAAAGCGCGCCCGCATAGAGTTGTACTGGCGAGACACCTGCCGTGGCTCCATAAAGTATAAGCATGATACTCGGCGGAATAAGAATGCCGAGGCAGCCGCCGGCACAAATAACGCCGGCCGAAAGCCGGACGTCATAGCCCTGCTTGAGCATTGCCGGGAAGGCAAGGAGCCCCATGAGGGTGACCACAGCGCCAACAATGCCGGTGGCGGTGGCAAACAGGGCGCAGGTAACCAGCGTGGCCAGCGCCAGGGAACCGGGCAGGATACCGGCCGCAAGCTGAACCGAGCGGAACAGCCGGTCGAGGATATTGGCGCGCTCAACAATGTATCCCATGAAGACAAACAGCGGCACCGAAATCAGGACATCGTTGGTCATCACCGACCAGGTGCGCTGGACCAGCAGTGACATGACAGGTTCCCAGTTGCCGTCGAAAGCCAGCCAGGCAAAACCCACACCCATGGCAATAAGCGTAAAGGCAATTGGAAAGCCGAGCATGATGAGCCCGACAAAAAGGATGAGCATGAACACGCCGAGTTGCGGATCGGTCATGGCTTGACCTCGGCGTCGGCATGCTGTTCGAGGATAATTTTTTCAAGTTCCTCGACATCGTGCAGCCGTTTCGGCCACGCACCCGTGCGCAGGCAAATGAGGCAGCGGATGACTTCAACTACACCCTGCAGCAGCAGGAACAAGCCGGTTACCGGAATAAGTGTCTTGTAATGATAGATTGGCGGCCCCGCAGGGCTGTAGGCGGAATGCTCGTGATTGACCCAGGACTGCGCGGCAAAGCCATAGCCTGAATAGATGAAGGCGATGATGCCGGGGAAGAAAAACAGGAAATAGAGAAGCAGATCCATCCCCGCCTGGGTCTTGGGTTGCCACGAGCGGTAGAGAAAGTCGCCGCGGACGTGGGCATTGCGCGACAGGGCATAGGCCCCCGCCATGATGAAAAGAGCGCCATAAAGGAAGTAGCTGGCATCGAAAGCCCACTCTGTAGGCGCACCCAGCACGTAGCGCGAGAACACTTCATAGCTGACTGCCAACGTCAGCAACAGGATGCTCCAGGCAAAGACATGCCCGACAATCGTGCTCACCTGATCAACCGGGATGAGCAACCGCTGCAACCGGGCGCTCCAGGCTTCACCTGCGAAGCGTGATTTGAGATGGAACGCAAAGCTGCTGATGACCGCGGCCACGCCAGCCCAGAATGCCAAAGGCGAGTAAGGAGTTGAGCCTTTCTCCGCATGCGCGGCAGGCAGAAGGTCGCACGCACCTCCGTAAAACATAAGGCAATGAAAACTGTTGGCCGGCCGCAGGCCCTTGGCAGCTACCATCCGCCCCACTTCACCAAAGGCATAAAGGGACCAGAAAATCGCCAGCACGACAAGCGCCACACCTGCAGCAAAGAGCAGGAACGGCAGCCGCTCACCTTTCATGGCGCAGTGCTTCCTTGGTTGCTCACAGAACTACCCCTCCATCCCGCACACGCTAACACCTTCCCCCGTCAGGGGGAAGGTGGCCAGCGCCAGATTAGGCCTTGAAGAAGTGATCAAACGCCATGTTCTGTTCGACTTCCAGCTCGAATTCGGCCCCGACAACCCGCTTGACCCATGCCTTCTGGCTTTCGAGGACCTTGGCGAAGAAAGGCTCAGCCGACTGCGCGGCAAGAACCTTGTCCCATGCCGCGAGCTGGGCCTGCAGCACTGAATCCGGCGTCTTGTGAACCTTCACACCGGCTTCTTTCAGGGCTGCAAGGTCGGTGGAATAGCGGTCCATCGCTTTCCAGCTCATGTCGGCCGAGGAAGCTTCGGAAGCATACTTGATGATAGCCTGGAGTTCCGGGGCCAGCGCATCAAACTTTGCCTTGTTGAAAACGATCTCGAAGCTCTCTGCCGACTGATGATAGCTTTGCAGCATATAGTCCTTGGACACGTCGGCAAATCCGAGCAGTTTGTCGGATGATGGGTTGTTGAACTCCGCAGCGTCGAGCAGGCCACGGTCCATGGCCGGAACGATTTCGCCACCACCCATGATGGTGACTGCCGCACCCATTTCCTTGAAGAGATCGGCCGACAGTCCCACGGTGCGGTATTTGACGCCGTTGAGATCTCCAGCCGAGGTCATTTCTTTCTTGAACCAGCCAAGCGGCTGAGTAGGCATCGGCCCTGTCAGGAACCCGACAAGGTTGAGGCCGAGAATCTGCTGCACCAGTTCATCATAAAGGGCCTGGCCGCCGCCGTATTTGACCCAGCCGAGCATCTGGTTGGCGCGCCAGCCCCATGCTGGAGGCGTTCCGAAAAGCGAAAACGCCTTGTGCTTGCCGTACCAGTAGGCTGTCACACCGTGGCCGCCATCGAGGGTTCCCGCGATCACCGCGTCCTGCACTTCGAAGGCCTTGGCAACCGAGCCCGCCGCCAGAAGTTCGATCTTGAGTTTGCCGCCCGCCATTTCATTGACACGTGCGACGAAATCCGCCGCAAACTCGTGAAAAATGTCCTTGGCCGGCCACGTGCTCTGAAACTTGAAATTCACCGCATCCTGTGCGCGCGCCACATTCGGCATGGCGAGACCTGCGGCACCTGCCGCAGCGGCAACGGCGCCCTTCTTCAGGAAAGCGCGGCGCGAATTAACGTCAGTCTTGTCAGGGGTCTTGGTCATGTCAAATCTCCCATTTGGGCACCACTTACGGGTGCACTTGCCGGGAGCTTGACCGATAACGGCCGCATGCACAAGTCAAACGAAGGTCGTAGTCACGCCAAATTGATGGTTAGGTTTTTGCCGCCTCATAGCGGTAGCGGAAGGTGCAGCAAGAGGCTCCGCCCATGATGGTTTGTTCCCGTTCGAGCTTGATATTGGGATCATAGCCTTCGCAAAAGGTGCCGTCCCGGTTGCAGGACATGAGGTGGCCTACTTTGCCCAGTCCCATCTCGCGATAAGTCTCAGCATACTTGCAGCGGGTGACATCGAAGTTGAATACCCTGTCGGTTGCCTCGTGCACCGTCACTTCCAGGGCCCCGTCTGCGGTCCACAACTCATAGAGCTTGATGAAGTCCGCCATGGAGGTGACCCCTTCCGGCGCCTTCCGGGCGAATTCCTTGCCCTCGGCAATCGCGGCTTTGCGTATGGCCGCATCCAGGATCGAGCAAGCTCTTTCCTCACCTACCTGTGCCACCATTTCTGCGTAGATCGGCCCGATCACCTCAGCCTGCAGCTTGCGTTTAACAATGGTTGGAATTTCGGCCAATGGCACCCCTCACATGTAGGCTTTGATAATCCCGATGAAATCCGCAGCCTTCAGGCTGGCCCCGCCCACAAGCGCGCCATTCACGTTGGCCGCACCCATCAGCTCTGCCGCATTTGATGGCTTTACCGAGCCGCCATAGAGGATGCGGACCCCTGCCCCGTCATCGCCCAGCAACTTGCTGAGCTCGGCACGAATATGGCTGTGAACCTCGGCAACCTCGGCAACGGTAGGCGTGAGCCCGGTTCCAATCGCCCACACGGGCTCATAGGCGATCACCGTATTGGCCGCTGTCGCACCTTCTGGCAGTGAGCCCTTCAACTGCCCGGAAACAACTCCAAGCGTCTTTCCGCCCTTGCGCTGGTCGAGTGTCTCGCCAATGCAGATAATGGAAATCAATCCTGCCCCGTGGGCAGCTTTGGCCTTCATGGCAACCATCTCGTCCGTTTCCGCATGATTGGCACGGCGCTCCGAATGCCCCACGATCACGCTGGTGCAGCCCGCATCTTTCAGCATTTCGGCCGACACGTCCCCCGTGTGGGCGCCGCTCACATGCCAATGACAATCCTGCCCCCCGACCTTGATCCGCGAACCCTTCATCACCGATTTGACCCGCCGAATGAGTGTGG
Source organism: Hyphomicrobiales bacterium (assembly GCA_016792825.1). Lineage (GTDB taxonomy): Bacteria > Pseudomonadota > Alphaproteobacteria > Rhizobiales > Aestuariivirgaceae > Aestuariivirga. The sequence goes on along the minus strand of JAEUMI010000149.1, from coordinate 4,606 downwards.
CAGGCGGGCAGACCAGCACTTCGCATTTCAGTTTGACGTCGCGCAGCATACTCGCCAGAAGGCGCGGTTCCTTCAATATGGCGGTCGTGCCATTCATCTTCCAATTGCCGGTCACCAGCGGGCGCGGCCCCGAATTCGCCATTTTAACCACTCCAAACCCTTGACTCCATTGCCTCTTAGCAGAGCAATCTCTTGCTTGCGAGAGCCAAGCCACCTACCTATTATGCGGAATTTGTGATTTGGCTGATGCCAGCCCCTGAAAGGACGTCCGATGCTAGAAATGTTCCGCAACGCAGGTAAATCCTGGGTGGCAAAAGTCCTGCTGGTGCTCCTGGCGGGAAGCTTCGGCGTTTGGGGCATCCAGGACATTTTCGGCGGCTTCAATGCCACGGCGCTTGCCACCGTTGGCAATCAGGAGATCTCTAGCCAGCAATACAGCGACGCTTACCGCCAGGCCATGCAGAGATTGGCCCAGCAGACGGGGCGGAACCTGTCGGCGGAGGAAGCCCGCAGCATGGGCGTGGACCGTTCAATCCTGACCACCCTGATCCAGTCGGCGGCAATTGACGCGCAAGCGGCAAACCTCGACCTCAGCATTTCCAGCAAGTTCATTGCCGAGGAAACCACTGGCAATCCGGCCTTTCAGAGCAACGGCAAATTCGATCCATCGCTGTTTGCCCGCCTCTTGCAGCAGAATGGCCTGAATGAGGAAATGTATGTTGCCAGCGAAAGCCGAAACCGGGCGCGTTATGCCATCACCGATGCTGTTGATCGCGGCTTCACGCCGCCCAAGACGCTGATCGAGGCGTTGCACCGCTATCGCAGCGAACAGCGCGATGCGAAATATTTCACCATCAAGGCGGCCGAAACCGATGTTGCGGCGCCAACTGACGAAGAGTTGAAGAAACAGTACGAGGCAACGCCGGCTGCCTATACCGCGCCCGAGTTTCGCAGCATCGCGGTGATGAAAGTTGAGCCTGCCGACATGGCCCCAAAGATAGCCATTGCGCCAGAAGCCCTTTCAGCAGGCTACGAGAAGTATAAGCGCGACTATTACACGCCGGAAAAGCGAACCATTTTGCAAATTTCATTTCCAACCATTGATGAGGCAAAGAAAGCCAAGGACCGTATTTCGGCCGGCGAGGATTTCCTCGCCATCGCCAAGGAGCGCGGCGCAAGCGAAGGCGACATTACCTTTGCCGACAGGTCAAAGACGGAATTCCTCGACAAGACGGTTGCCGACGCCGCCTTCGGCTTGAAGCAGGGCGAGGTCAGCGATGTGGTATCAGGAAGCCTGGTAACCGCCCTGCTCAAGGCCACCAAGATCACCCCGGAAAAACAGTCAACCCTGGATGAAGTGAAGGACGTACTCACCAAGAGACTGCAAGCCGAGCGCGCCTTGGAAGAAATCCAGTCCATTTACGATGCGGTCGAAGATGCCCGTGCCGCCCAGACCAAATTTGAGGACATAGCCAAGGCCCAGGGTATACCCTTCGATCTCGTCCCTGCCGTCAGCGCGGCCGGCCTCGGACCGGATGGCAAGGAAGTGAACCTGCCGGGCAAGCCGGAAGTCCTGAAAGCAGCCTTTGCCAGCGATGTGGGGGTTGAGAACGATGCCCTCACGCCGCATGACAGCTATTTCTGGTATGAGGTGCGCGAGGTCATTCCCTCGGCGCTAAAACCATTCGATACGGTCAAGGAGCAACTGACCAATGACGTGACGGCGCGCAAGGTGCGTGAACTTCTGACCGAGCGGGCAGCTGGGCTGGTCAAGAAGCTCGACGATGGTGCAACCCTTGATCAGCTTGCTGCCGAAGCAAGCGCTGAAACAAAAACCGCCCGCGGCTTGAAACGGAATGAAGCCTACCCGGAATTTGATGTGCCGGCGGTGACGGCCCTGTTCAGCGTACCGGAAAGCAAATTTGCCTGGAGCCTGGAAGGCGATGGCAAGGCGGCGAGGATCATGCAGTCCCAGCCGGTGATGTCTGAGCCTTTTGACAGCAATTCAGTCCAGGCAAAGGAACTGACGCAAAGCGTGACGGAAGCAGCGTCCAAGGATTTGCTGACCGCATACCTGGCCGCGCTCCAGGGCGAAATCGGCGTCTCGATCAACAATGCACTCTGGCAACAGGTTTCAGGAAGTCCCAACGCCGCCCCCTGACAACCCTTTCCAGAGTAACGCAAATGCCAATATTTCCCGACTACGACAGCTTCGCCGCCGCCTACGAAAAGGGCGAAGCGCAAATCGTTTCAACCCGCCTTGTGGCCGATCTCGAAACCCCTGTTTCAGCCATGCTGAAGCTCACCCGCAGCGCCAAGTATTCGTTTCTGCTTGAATCTGTCGAAGGCGGCGCCGTGCGCGGGCGCTATTCCATCATCGGGATGAATCCCGATATGATCTGGAAGGTCGCAGGCAGCGAGGCCTCGATCAACCGCAAGGCTCTGCACAACCCTGATGGGCCCTTTGAGCCGGCCCGACTGGCCCCGCTTGAATCGCTCCGCGCCCTGCTTGCCGAAAGCCGGATTACTCTTGGTAGCGATGCGCCGCCCATGGCGGCAGGCGTCTTCGGCTACATCGGCTATGATATGGTTCGCCTGATGGAGGACTTGCCTGAACCCAATCCCGATACGCTTGGCCTGCCCGACGGCATGATGATCCGCCCGACGGTCATGGCAATTTTTGACAGTGTCCGCGACGAGGTGACCGTCACCTCACCGGTCTATTTCGAGAAGGGCGTCTCGACGAAGGCCGCCTATGCACGGGCCCAGGAGCGGATTTCAGAGGTTGTCGATGCATTGGACCGCCCTCTGGACCACCTGAGCTCCCAGGACATTGAAACCCCGCCGATCATGGCCGCTGCGTCGAATACCACGCCGCAGGAATATGCCGGCATGATCGCCAGGGCCAAGGACTACATTACCGCCGGCGACATTTTCCAGGTGGTTCTGTCGCAACGCTTCGAGGCAGACTTCGCCTTGCCGCCTTTTGCGCTTTATCGTTCACTGCGCCGGGTGAACCCCTCACCCTTCCTCTATTACCTCGACTTCGACCGGTTTGCGGTCATAGGATCCAGTCCGGAAATACTCGTGCGCGTACGTGATGGCAAGGTCTCGATCAGGCCCATCGCCGGAACCCGAAAGCGCGGCGATACGCCGTCTGAAGATCGGGCGCTGGCGGCGGAACTGCTGGCCGATCCCAAGGAACGGGCCGAACACCTGATGCTGCTCGATCTCGGCCGCAATGACGTAGGCCGGGTTGCGGAGATCGGCTCCATCAGGGTGACCGACCAGTTCATCATCGAAAACTACAGCCACGTCATGCACATCGTTTCGAATGTCGAAGGCACTCTGTCCAAAAAATACGACGTGATTGACGCTTTGTGCGCCGGCTTTCCGGCTGGGACGGTTTCCGGCGCGCCCAAGGTGCGTGCCATGGAGATCATCGACGAACTGGAAAAGCACAAACGCGGTGTTTACGGCGGCTGCGTTGGCTATTTCTCCGCCGACGGTGAAATGGACACCTGCATTGTGCTGCGCACCGCCATCGTCAAGGACGGCAAGATGTATGTCCAGGCCGGCGCCGGCATCGTGGCCGACAGTGTGCCCGAAAATGAACATCAGGAATGCGTGAACAAGGCCAAGGCCCTGTTCCGCGCCGCCGATGAGGCCGTTCGCTTTGCGGGCCGCGCCGGGAGGGCCCAATGATCATCCTCATCGATAACTACGACAGCTTCACCTACAACCTGTTCCATTACCTGGGCGATTTGGGCGTTGAAACCGTGGTCCACCGCAATGACAAGATCAGCGTGGGCCAGGTCATCTCGGCCAAGCCCCAGGCCATTGTGCTTTCGCCAGGACCCAAAACCCCCAATGAGGCCGGAATTTGCCTGGAATTGATTGAAAAGGCCTCGGACACCATTCCCATCTTCGGTGTCTGTCTTGGCCTCCAGGCCATCGGCCAGGCCTTCGGCGGCAACGTGGTCCGCGCCCCGAAATTGATGCATGGCAAGCTCTCAACCGTGCATCACGGAGGCAAGGGCGTTTTCAAAGATATACCCAACGATTTTGAGGCCACCCGCTATCATTCGCTTGTTGTGGAAAAAGCCGGTCTCCCCGACTGTTTCGAAATCACCGCCGAGACCGATGGCCTGGTCATGGGTCTCCAGCATAAAACCCGAAATGTGCATGGCGTGCAATTCCACCCCGAAAGCATAGCCTCGCAGCATGGCCATGCGCTTCTCAAGAATTTCCTCGGCTTGGCAAAGGTGCGCTGATGTCAGATCTTAAACCAATCATCGCCAAGGCGGCCGACGGCAAGCCGCTGACCCGCGACGAAGCCCGAACCGCATTCGGCGTCATGATGTCGGGCGATGCCACGCCATCACAGATTGCCGGCCTTCTAATGGCGCTCAGGGTGCGTGGCGAAACCGTTGACGAGATCACCGGCGCGGTGGAGATCATGCGAGAAAAAATGATCCGCGTTAGCGCCCCCGCCAACGCCATCGATATTGTTGGAACCGGCGGGGATGCCTCCGGCTCCTATAACATCTCGACTTGCGCCGCCATTGTCGCCGCAGGCGCCGGCCTGAAAGTGGCCAAGCACGGC
>JAEUMI010000148.1 GCA_016792825.1 Hyphomicrobiales bacterium | reverse complement strand
CGCTCAAAAAATCCCCGCTTGCGTCGGGGAGTTTCAAACTCCTCGTAGTCCATGCCCTCATCCTGGGATACCAGATAGGGGTCAGCACTTTCCGGTTGTTCTTCGATGTAGCCGGGCAGGGGCGCCGGCGACAGATTGGCATGGGCGACTTGCATGACGTCTTTCCAGATGGCCGCCGGCATCGAGCCGCCGGTTACGGTTCTGGTCGGCGAATTGTCATCATTGCCAAGCCAGACGCCGCCCACCAGATAGCTTGAATAGCCGACAAACCAGGCATCCCGGTAATCCTGGCTGGTGCCGGTCTTGCCCGCAATGTCGAAGTCGGGAATCTGCGCCTTCTTGGCCGTTCCTTCATTCACCACGGCCCGCATCATCGAGTTCATCGAGCCCAGGTTGCGGTTTGACATGGCCTGGCCAAGCCCATCGCCACTGCGTTCGTAAATGATCTGCCCGTCGCGCGTCACGATGCGGCGCACCGAGAAGGGCACAACGCTGTAGCCGCCATTGGCAAAGGGCGTGAAAGCCGAGGTGAGTTCCAGCAGTGTGACTTCCGAGGTACCAAGCGCGATGGAGGCGTCAGTGCCGAGATGCGAGGTGATGCCAAGGCGATGCGCCACCGCCACCACATTCCTCGGTCCCACATCATTGGCCAGCTGCGCCGCAACTGAGTTGAGCGAATTGGCCATGGCCGTCCGCAGCGTCACCCGGCCCAGGTATTTGTTGTTGTAGTTTTCCGGCTGCCAGCTGCCAATGCGGATGGGTTGGTCGATGGCCACTGACTCCGGCGTATAACCCTTTTCCATCGCCGCAAGGAAGACGAACGGTTTGAAAGTTGAACCCGGCTGGCGCATTGCCTTGGTGGCGCGGTTATATTGGCTGCGCTTGTAGGATTTGCCGCCAACCATGGCCTTGACCGCACCGAATGTGTCCATGACCACCATGGCTCCCTGCGAAACCCTGAGCTTCCGGCCTTCTTCATTCAAATGCGTGCGCAGCGATCTTTCAGCGAGGAGCTGAAGCTGTGGATCGATGGTGGTTTCAACGATGATGGACTGGTCATAGTTCTTGACCAGCAGCGGCAGCTGTTCGTTGACCCAGTCCACCACATACTGGGTTGCCGGAACATAATCAGAAGCCACGACGGTTGCCGGCGCATTGATGGCCTGGTCCGCTTCGCCCTGGCTGATGAAGCCGGCATCGACCATGGCATCGATCACCAGGCCGGCGCGCTCCGCCGAAGCGTCCGGGCGGGTGATCGGATTGTAGTTTGTTGGCGCCTTGAGCACTCCGGCCAGCGTCGCCGCTTCGGTCAGGTTCAGGTCAACGGCGGACTTGTGGTAAAAAACCTGCGCCGCCTTTTCAATGCCCGTGGCGCCCGAGCCATAATAGACGCGGTTCAGATAGAGCTGGAGGATGTCATCCTTGGAAAATTTTGTTTCAAGCCACAGCGCCAGAACCAGTTCCTGCGCCTTGCGGCTGTAGGTGCGTTCCGGTTTCAGAAACAGATTCTTGGCAAGCTGCTGGGTGATGGTCGAGCCGCCCTGGACCACGCGTCCCGCCGTGAAGTTCTCGTAGGCCGCGCGCACCAGGCTCAAGGGATCAACCCCGAAGTGCGAGCGGAAGCGGTGGTCTTCGATGGCGATGAGCGCGTTGGGCACATAGTCGGGAAGTTCCGATACGCGTACCTGGTCGCCGAAGAACGAGCCCTGTTCCGAAAGCACCGTGCCGTCTTCCGCCAGCAGCATGATGCCGGGCTGCAGTTCGGGTATTTGCAGTAACCCTTTCTGGCTCAGCGAGAACCAGACATAGCCAAACATGGCCGCAAGGGCGATGCAGCCGAGGACTGCGGACTTGAAAGCAAAGGAGAACAGCCAGCCAAGGAACGAACGCCGCCGCCTTGGCGGACGCTCTGGATCTTTTGCGCCGCGGCGCTTCTTGCGGTCAAAAAGCTGCGGTTCCCGCCGTTCACTGGCGGAGTGCCTTTTTCTGCCACCGAATAGTCCCATCTTTTCCCTTGCCCCAATAGGCTCTATGCCTTTGTTGGGGCTTATCATTTAACCCTTGGTTAAGGTCAGGTTGGGCGCAGAAAATGGTCCAATGATGACAGGGCTTATTCACATCACCGCGCCGACCTGCCAGGGCACAAACTCGTTGTCGCCATAGCCCAGTTCCTCGGACTTCGTCTTTTCGCCGGAGGCGACACTTAGGACCTTGTTGAAGATTTCCTGGCCCTTGTCGGCAATCGAAACGCCTTCAATGACATCCCCGCAATTGATGTCCATGTCCTCGATCATGCGCCTGTAGACATCGCTGTTTGTTGCGAGTTTTATGGAAGGGACTGGCTTGCAGCCATATGCCGAGCCGCGCCCCGTGGTAAAGCACAGCATATTGGCGCCGCCTGCCACCTGGCCCGTGGCCGATACCGGATCATAACCAGGCGTGTCCATAAAGACGAAGCCCTTGGCAGTTACCGGTTCGGCATAACGGTAGACTTCGCGCAGCGCAGTCGTGCCGCCCTTGGCCGCCGCCCCCAGGGATTTTTCAAGAATCGTCGAAAGCCCGCCGAGCTTGTTGCCGGGAGAAGGATTATTGTTCATTTCCATGAGGTTGCGCTTGGTGTAATCCTCCCACCAGTGGATCACGTCGACGAGTTTTTCACCCACCTCGCGCGACACCGCGCGGCGCGTGAGAAGATGTTCGGCCCCGTAGATTTCCGGCGTTTCGGAGAGGATCGCGGTGCCACCCTGGCGCACCAGTAGATCGACCGCAGCCCCCAGGGCCGGATTGGCGGTAATCCCGGAATAACCGTCCGAACCACCGCATTGCAGCGCCAGGATGATTTCCGACGCGTAGCATTTTTCGCGCTTCACATCATTGACATAAGGCAGCATCGCCTTGACTGCTTCCACCCCGGCCGCAACCGTCTTGCGGGTTCCGCCCGCTTCCTGGATGGTCATCGTGCGGAAGGTGTTTCCTTCCACGATTCCATAAGCTTCCTTGAAGCGCGGGATCTGGAAGCCTTCACAGCCCAGGCCCACCATCATGACGCCGCCCATGTTCGGGTTTGTGGCATAACCCCACGAAGTGCGCTTCAAGACATCGAAGATGGCGCCGCGGAAGTCAATGACGCAGCCATTGTCCATCTTGAGGGCCACCACGCCGTCGATGTTCTTGTAGTCTTTCAGGATGCCGGACCGGTTGATCTCTTCGGCAATGAATTTCGCAACCGTGGCCGAACAGTTCACCGAAGTCATGACGCCGATGTAATTGCGCGTTCCCACCTTGCCGTTGGCCCGCCTAAACCCTTGAAAAGTTTCTTGTTTTTCAAGAGGCAGGATGTCGGTCTGGATCGCTCCCTTGGCAAATGCGTAGTCATGGGAAAGCTCGCCCATGCCGATATTATGTTCGTGGATCCAGGCGCCTGCCGGAATATCGGCCTTGGCGAAACCTATGATTTGTCCGAATTTTTTGACCGCAGCTCCGGCCTTGATAGGCACGGCCGCCATCTTGTGGCCCTTCCCGATGCGCTCGGAGGCAACAATATCCTCCGACGTCAGCACTCCTTTTTCCACCGTAGTAATCGCCACGACGACGTTATCAACAGCATTGAGACGCAACATGTGCTGCTTTTGTGATGGTTTATCGAGCATTTGACGACCTCTGGGATGCAATTTCACATAGAACTTGCGTTGCCTATTATTCATACTAACATGTTAGTATGAATAATACAGCGGTGAGTTTCGACATACCTACCCCGCCCCGGAAGGGCACCCGAGGCGGTGCCGGCGATCATATTTATTTGGTGTTGCGCGAAGCGATTGTGTCCCTGGAACTCAAGCCCGGCCAGATTCTGGACAAGCAGGTCTTCGTCGAGCGCTTCGGCGTCTCCCGCGCCCCCATCTATGATGCCTTCACCAGGCTGCAGGCCGAAGCCCTCGTTGACGTGGTCCCGCAGCGCGGAACGACGGTCAGCCTGATCAAGATTTCCGATGCCCGGGAGAACATGTTCCTGCGCCGGGCCATTGAAGTGGAAGCGGTGCGGGCGGTGACCCGCAATATCTCCGGCAATCATGTCGAAGCCCTGAAACAAAACCTGCGCTATCAATCGGCTGCCGTGGCATCCGGTGACAACGCCGGCTTTCACCGCTTTGACCTGGAGTTTCATGCGGTCCTGTTTGAGGCTTTGGGCTTCGAGCGCGTCAAGGCCGTTGCCGAAACCGCGAGACTTGGCCTCGACCGGGTGCGCCGCCTGCTCAATTCGCGGCGCCGGCAGGAATTTACCCTGCAGGAGCATCAGGTCATTCTCGATGAAATCCAGCAGCGCAATGCCAACGCCGCCGCCAACGCCATGGGCGCCCACCTTGATGCGGTGATGAAGGAACTTGAAGCTTTTGCCGCGGCAAATCCCGAATTATTTGCCGACCTCCAATCAAAATCAGACGGACAATCATGAAGAAGAACCTGTTCAAGGCGCCCTCCGGTGCTTCCCTTTCGCTCACCGAAATGGGCATGGGCACCGCCCCCCTCGGTAATCTCTATCGCCCACTTTCCGAAAAAGATGCGCAGGACACTCTTGCGGCCGCCTGGAAAGCCGGCATCCGTTATTTTGATACGGCGCCGTTTTATGGCCTGGGCATTGCGGAAAACCGTCTCAATCCGTTTTTCCGCGGGCACAAGCGCAGCGACTTTGTCGTTTCTACCAAGGTCGGTCGCCTGCTCGAAGTGTGCAAGCCCGCCGAGCGGGCCGGCATCGGAAAATTTTTCGATACGCCCTCGCGCAAGGAAGTGTTCGACTACACCTATGACGGCATCATGCGCTCCCTGGATCTGTCGCTTGAACGCCTGGGCCTCGACCATGTCGATATTCTCTATGTCCATGACGTAGATGTCTTCACCCACGGCTCGCTGGAAATCCGCGATGCCCATGTCAAAACCCTGATGGCCAGCGGCTACAAGGCCTTGCAGAAGCTCCGCGACGAGAAAGTGATCAAGGCATTTGGCGCGGGCGTGAATGAATGGCAGGTCTGCGAGATCCTGATGGCGCAGGGAGACTTCGATGTTTTTCTGCTGGCCGGCCGCTACACCCTGCTGGAGCAGGAGGCGTTGAACTCATTCCTGCCGCTCTGCGAAAAGCGCGGCGTCGGCATTGTCCTTGGCGGACCTTATAATTCCGGCATCCTTGCAACCGGGGCAAAGGCCGGAGCTTTGTATAACTATGACCCCGCGCCAAAAAATATCCTGGAGCGCGTGCGCCGGATCGAAGCTGTCTGCAAGGCCCACAAGGTGAAACTGCCCGAGGCCGCACTGCGCTTTCCGGTGAAGCATCCGTCTGTCGTCTCGGTCATTCCCGGCATGATCAATCCAAAGCAGGTGGCGCTGAATGTAAAAACTTTGGGAGCAAAGATTCCAAAAGCCTTCTGGAAAGATCTCAAGGCCAAGGGCCTGCTCCACGCGGAGGCACCTGTGTGATGAACACATTTACCCCAACCAGCGGAAATAAAAGGAAGGAGGAAATCTGAGGCACTGTTGCCTGCTTCAACCGAACTGCTCAATTATTTGTCATTCGCAGCGAACAATTGACAGTCCTTCGAAATGAGATTTTAACAATTGGAAACGAACCCAGAATGGGTCGTATAAATGGGAGGAAAAATACAATGTCTTATAGAAAGCTCTTGACTGGCGCGTTGGCGGCAGGTGTTGCCGTGAGCGGCCTTACCGCGATTGCCTTTGCCGGCGAGTTTGATGGCGTGACCGTGAATATCCTGACGCGCCCAGGCTACGTGATTGCGGGCCGTCTTGCCGAACGTGGCAAGGAATTTGAAGCGGCCACCGGTGGCAAGATCGTTGTGACCGAAGTTCCCTTCGCCGAAATCTTCCCGAAAATCCAGGCCGACTGGTCAACCGGCACGAACTCCATTGACGTGGGCGTTTTTGCTGCGGGCTGGGGCGTGGAACTTGACGCTGCCGGACTCCTGGAAGACATGGATCCCTACATCGCCAAGGACACAAAGCTTGATCTTGCCGACGTCGCGCCGTACTTCCGCGAGTTCGGCCAGAAGGTTGGCGGCAAGACCAAGCTCCTGATGGTCGATGGCGACTTCCAGATGGTCTATTACCGCAAGGACGTTCTGGAGAAAGCCGGCCTGCAGCCGCCGAAGACCTGGGACGAGTACCTTGACGTGGCCTCCAAGATCCACGGCCAGGACATGAATGGTGACGGCCAGGCCGACTACGGCTCCTGCATCTTCAAGAAGCGTAACGCCCAGTCTTATTTTGCCATCCAGACGGTCGCTGCTTCCTTCGTGCAGACCCAGGGCACAGCCCAGGGTTTCCACTTTGACGGCGCAACGATGAAGCCAGTGATCAACAACGACGCCTGGAAGAAGGCTTTCGAGCTCTACAAGGAGACCGGCAAATATGGCCCGCCGGAAGAGCTCAACATGGACATCGGCGACACCCGCGCCATATTCAAGGCTGGCCGTTGCGGCCTGCTCATTGAATGGGGCGACCCCGGCACCCTGCAGCTTGATCCCGATGCCGCTGGCGTGAAGGGCTTGATCTTCGCCGTGGGTGCTGTCGGTACCAAGGAAGTGCTGGACCGCGCCACAGGCAAGCTCGTGCCCGTGACGAAGGAAAATGCGCCTTACTCGGTTGACGGCATCAACTACGCCCCGTTCGCCGCCTTCGGTGGCTGGGCTGGCGCCATCAACGCCAAGATCGACCAGAAGAAGAAGGATGCGGCGTATGCCTTCCTGTCCTACATGAACCAGGCTGCGCAATCGAACGTCGACGTGACGATCGGCGCTACGGGCTACAACCCCTACCGCAACTCGCAGCTTGCTTCGACCGACCTGTGGGTGAAGGCCGGCATGCCGGCGGATCTGGCCGAGAACTATCTGGGCGCCATCAACGGCGCCTTGAACAACCTCAACATGGCTTCCGACATGAAAATCCCGGGTGCGCAGAAGTACACCGGCGTTGTTCTTGACACCGAGCTTGCCCGCTATCTTGCCGGCGAAATCACGGTGGATGAAGCCCTGAAGAACATCGAAGCAGGCTGGGAAGAAGTGACCGAAGATTTCGGCCGCGACGAACAGATCAAGGCCCAGGCCTTGGCGATGGGCACTGGCGGCTAACACCAGTCTGATGTCGCTTGCTGACGCAATTGACCGGCCGGGGATCTCCCCGGCTGGCAACGCTCCCGGAGAGAGCTGGGGTGAGTGGTTTGACCGCCATTCCAGAACGTTTTTTATTGCGCCCGCCGTAACCCTGATTCTGATCTTCGCGATCTTCCCGACCTTCTATTCCATTGTTTTTGCCCTGAGCCGGGTGCGGTTCACCGCCGACGGCCTGAATTTCCGCTTCGTCGGGTTGCAGAATTTTTACAAACAGTTCTTCGGCAACGACCAGGTGCATTTCCTTGGCAAGACCGATTCCATGGGGATTTTCGGCACCGTCTTCTTTGTTGTCGTGGCCGCCGCGCTTCTTTGGTGGCTATACCGCTCCCTGAAAATCACAAGCTGGGTCGGCATGCTGGGCCGCATAATCTCGGCCGTGATGGCCATTTTCATCGCCTGGGTCGTCGCCGCCTCGCTAGTTTCCGGCAACACCATTGGCACGCTGCTTACAACGCTCTTTTATGTTTTTGCTGGCTGCGCCCTGCAATTCGTGATTGGAACCGGCCTCGCCTTTCTCTGCTCGCAGCCGATCCTGGGAAAGAATTTCTTCCGCGTGATCTTCTTCATTCCGCTGATGGTGACGCCGCTCGGCGTGGGCTACGCCATGAAAATGGTGGCCGATGTCACGAAGGGTCCCTTCGAGCCTCTGCTCAGGGGCTTTGGCATCGAGGACTGGGTTTGGTCCGCCGACCCCTGGGCGGCGCGTTTTGTCATGATGATCTGCGATTCCTGGCAATGGATCCCCTTCATCTTCATCTGCATGCTGGCAGCCCTTGAGAACGTGCCGCGCGACCACGTGGAGGCAGCCGAGGTTGACGGCGCTTCAAGCATCCAGATTTTCCGTGAAGTGACCTGGCCGCAGATCGTGCCGGTTGCCGTCACCGTGCTCCTGATCCGCATGATCGAGGCCTTCAAGATCGTGGATCTGCCAAACATCATGACGGGAGGCGGGCCAGGATCCTCAACCGAATCCATGACGCTTCATTCACTCTACATCTGGCGCTCCAATGACATCGGCACCTCGGCGGCGGTCGCCTATCTTCTGCTCATCCTCACGGTTGTCGTCTGCGCGTCCCTGTTCAACTATGTGGTGCTCGGGCAATTGCGGAAGGCGCGCGCATGAGCGAGGCATCCTTCAAGCTCGAAAAGGCCAACCGCAGCCTCATGGAACGGCTGTTCGAGCCGCCCGCCGTCGGCAAGATGTCACCGGTTGCTAACCTGGTTGCTTATCTTCTTCTCTTCGTCTGGTCGATCTTCGTGCTTTTCCCGCTGTATTGGGTGGTCATCACATCCTTCAAGGATGCGGCCGCGGTAAACCAGGGCCCCTATTACATTCCGTTTGTGGATTTTCAGCCGAACCTCAATGCCTGGCGCGCCCAGTTCAACACCGATCCCTTCTGCGACATGCCATCAATACTCCGCCAGGTCGGCCTACTGTTCCACAATAGCTTTGCGTTCCTGGTCTCGCCCGTAATGACGATCCAGCCGATGGAACCCCAGATCTGCAAGATCTACCTGGCCTTCACAAATTCCATCGTGGTCAGTGTGGCGGCCACCATCGTATGCGTCACCATTGGCTCCATGGCAGCCTATGCCCTGGCCCGTGTGCAGTACAAACCCAAGTTCGGCAATATCATGATGTTCGTGGCGCTGACCGTGCTGGTGATTGCCGCCACAAGCTATGCCGGTGTTCCCTGGTGGGCCTCCACCGCCGTGGCCCTTGCCCTGTTCTTCTTTCTCGCCCGCGCCTTTGGCAAATACTTCACCCGCACCTTGGCCAATGGCGACATCCTGTTCTGGATCATCTCGCAGCGCATTCTGCCGCCCATCGTCGTGATAATTCCGATTTACGTGATGTTCCAGGCCGTAGGCCTTCTCGATACTCACCTGGCGCTTATCACAGTCTATGCGGTGGCCAATTTGCCCATCGTCGTCTGGCTCATGTATGATTTTTTCTCCAGCCTCCCCATCGAACTCGAGGAATCGGCCCAGCTCGACGGTGCCACGCGCTTTGGAATTTTCTGGGAAATCGTTTTGCCGCTGACACGGCCAGGCCTCGCGGCCACAACGCTTCTCACGCTCATCCTGAGCTGGAACGAATATCTGTTCGCGGTTTTCCTTTCCACCTCCAAGGTGCAGACAATGCCCATCATGGTGCAGGCCAAGAATGCCGGCGAGAAGGGCGTCTTCTGGTGGGAGATGTGCGCCATCATCGTGGTGATGATCGTCCCCGTCATCATCATGGCCATCATCCTTCAACGTTTCATTGCCAGGGGCGTGCTCCTTGGCGCAGTCAAAGGATAGAGAGTAACAGAGATGGCAAGCGGCAAGACCGGAGTTCCGGTTTCCTTCGACAGAATACACAAATCCTTCGGGCCGGTGCGCGTCCTGGAGGAGCTGAACTTGCAGGTCGAGCCCGGCGAATTCCTGGTTCTTCTCGGCGCCTCGGGGTCGGGGAAAACAACAGCACTGCGCATTCTCTCCGGCCTTGAAACCGCAACCGCCGGCCGCGTGCTGATCGGTAACCGGGACGTGACCGATATCTTGCCGAAATACCGCGACATCTCCATGGTGTTCCAGTCCTATGCGCTCTATCCGCACAAGACCGTGGCCGAAAACATTGGCTTCCCCTTGAAGGTGCGCAAGGTTCCGCAGGCTGAGCAGGAGGTGCAAATCCGCGACGCCGCGGCCCAGGTGCAGCTCGGCGAGTTGCTGCACCGCTATCCGCGCGAGCTCTCCGGCGGCCAGAAGCAGCGCGTGGCACTGGCTCGCGCCATCATCCGCCGCCCCTCGGTCTTCCTTATGGATGAGCCGCTCTCGAATCTCGACGCCAAGCTCCGCGGCCACATGCGCGCCGAGCTGAAGCACATGCAGGAAAGCTTCGGCATCACCACGATCTACGTGACCCACGACCAGATCGAAGCCATGACGCTTGCCCGCCGTGTGGCCATACTCGAGCGCGGGGTGCTGCAGCAACTCGCCACACCGGCTGAAATCTACAACAACCCGGCCAATCTCTTCGTCGCCCAGTTCATCGGCTCGCCGCCCATGAACGTGGTCCAGGGCGCCCTTGAGGGAAAGAATTTTCTCAACAATGGTGCCAAGATCGCGACCCCGGTGAGCGGCAGGATTGCCAAGGCCGTGCTGGGCGTGCGACCGGAGGATTGCTCCGTGGTGGCGCCGGAGAAGGGCGGGATCAAGGGCGAAATTTATGCTACCGAGCTGATCGGCGACCACACGCTGGTAACCCTGAAGGCGGGCAGCGACCTGCTCACCGTCAAGGCGGCCAAGGACTTCACCGCCAGGCTCGGCGAAAAGGCGGGCGTGGCTTTCAGCAGCGACCGCCTGTTTGTGTTCGACGAAAGCAATGGCCTGCGGGTCCGCTGAACCCTCACCTCAACCAGAATAGGGCTATCTATCAAAAGCTTGAATCCTTCTCCCGAAGCTCGGAACGCTCAGGTTTCGTTAAGAAATGATGTGAAAACATCATAAAATGACTTTCGATACCGCAAGTAATTGACGATAACACATCATTTTTCTTGATCAAGGCGCGGCATTTTGTTAGCGATGAGTCTTCCATTTCAGGGGAATGACCATGCAGATTGACAGCACCACGCGCTCCCAGCTCCTCAGCCTCGGCCTCGGCTCGTCCGATGGTATGTCGTTGAACGCCAGCGCCCCTGAACTCTATGAACTTGCCATCATGCGCGGTGAAGCCCAGGTCGCCGAAGGCGGCAGCCTCGTGGTCAGCACCGGCAGTCACACCGGACGCAGCCCGAAGGACAAATTCATTGTCCGCGACGGTTCCACCGAAAGCACCATCTGGTGGGACAACAACCGCGCCATGACCCGGGCCCATTTCCAGGCGCTGAAGCAGGATTTCCTTGTCCACGCCAGAAACAGCAACCTCTTCATCCAGGATCTCATTGCCGGGGCTGATCCGCTCCATGAATTGCCGGCCCGCGTCATCTGCGAAAATGCCTGGCATGCCCTGTTCATCCAGCATCTGCTGATAGCACCTGCAAGCGGCAAGGCATTCACCCCCCGCCTCACCATCATCGACCTGCCATCCTTCAAGGCCGACCCGCAGCGCCATGGCACCCGCAGCCAAACCGTGATCGCCTTTGACCTTGCCAATGGCCTGGTACTCATCGGCGGCACGCAATACGCGGGCGAGATCAAGAAATCCGTTTTCACCTATTTGAATTACCTGCTGCCTGAAAAGGGCGTGATGCCCATGCATTGCTCGGCCAACATGGGGGCCGCCAATGACACCACGATCTTCTTCGGCCTTTCCGGCACCGGCAAGACAACGCTTTCCGCCGATGCCACCCGCACCCTTATCGGCGATGACGAGCATGGCTGGTCGGACCGGGGGGTCTTCAACTTCGAAGGCGGCTGCTATGCCAAGGTGATCAATCTTTCCGCCGAAGCCGAGCCGGAAATCTTCGCGACAACGAAGCGCTGGGGCACCGTGCTTGAAAATGTCGTGATGGACCCGAAAACCCGCAAGCTCGATCTCCATGACAATGCGCTCACCGAAAACACCCGTGCCGCCTATCCGCTGAATTACATTCCAAATGCCAGTGCATCAGGCCAGGCCAGCGTGCCAAGGAACATCGTGATGCTCACGGCGGACGCCTTCGGTGTGCTGCCGCCACTGGCAAAGCTCACGCCGCAACAGGCCATGTATCACTATCTCTCCGGCTACACCGCCAAGGTGGCGGGCACCGAGCAGGGGGTGGTGGAACCGATGGCCACCTTCTCCACCTGCTTCGGCGCGCCCTTCATTCCGCGCCATCCCAGCGTCTATGGCAATCTGCTTCGCGAGCTTATCGCCACGCATAATGTCACCTGCTGGCTGGTGAACACCGGCTGGACCGGGGGCGCCTATGGTGAAGGTCACCGCATGCCCATCAAGGCCACCCGGGCGCTCCTCGCCGCCGCCATGAGCGGGGACTTGGACGACGCGGAATTCCGCACCGACCCGCATTTCGGCTTTGCCGTTCCAACTGCGGTGGAAGGTGTGGACGCGAAAATCCTGAACCCGCGCGATACTTGGGCTGACAAGAATGCCTACGACGCCCAGGCCCGGAAACTCGTCGCCATGTTCGTGAAGAACTTCGACACCTTCAAGGACCACGTCGGCGCCGACATC
This sequence comes from Hyphomicrobiales bacterium, assembly GCA_016792825.1. Classification (GTDB taxonomy): domain Bacteria; phylum Pseudomonadota; class Alphaproteobacteria; order Rhizobiales; family Aestuariivirgaceae; genus Aestuariivirga. Next base: position 166 of record JAEUMI010000148.1, on the reverse strand, counting down.
ATGGACGCCAGTCCGCAGATGGCACTGGCGGCGGAATAGGATTACACCGCATCTTGAATTCTGCTTTGAAAAGACTACATGTCAGGACATGCGTAGCTCATTGTCAAACCTTGTGATCGAAACCCGCCTCGCTTTTGGCTAGACAGCCTCGGCGCGCCTGTGGGCG
>JAEUMI010000137.1 GCA_016792825.1 Hyphomicrobiales bacterium | reverse complement strand
CATCGGTGCCGCCCTGTGGAACGCCAGGCAGACCGGCCTCGACAAGCAGCAGGCCGTGCAGGAAAAACTAAGCGAGCTCGCCGTCTGGCGCGAGGGTATCAACGCCCATCTCACCGCGTCGATTGTCATGGCCGAGAAAAGCCCCAATGGCCTGCTTATGCCCAACCAGTCATTGCTGATGTCGGGCCGTTGCCATGCGCTTAACAACCTTCCCAGAATGATGCACATCGCCCGCGAACTCTGCGGCGGGCAGATTTGCGTCACCCCCGATGCCGCCGTCTTCGAGCATCCCGAAACCAAAAAGTGGATGGACAAGTATTACACCATCAATGACGAATGGCTGGCCGACGACCGGCGCAAGCTGCTGGTGCTGGCCCGCGATCTCCTCAATTCGGATTACGCCGGTCACCGCCTGACCTTCCAGTTGTTCGCCCAGGCCCCGCCCTTCGCCCAGTCGGCTGCCGTCTACCGGACTTTCGATTGGAACAGCACCTTGAAATTCGCTCAGAAGGCTGGTGGGATGAGCCCCCGCATTTGGGGCAAGCAAAAACAGGCAGCCGAATAATGACCGCACACAAGAGAATCCGTCCCTTCAACACCAAGGAAACCTATCCCGAGCAGAAGCTCGACAATGACCTCTGCCAGGCCGTCGTGGCCCGTGGCACTATGGTATTCGTGCGTGGCCAGGTCTCGCAGGATCTCGACACGCGTGAATCGCTTCACGTCGGCGACGCAGCGGCGCAAACCGCCAAGACCATGGCCAACATCAAGCTGCTGATGGAAGAAGCGGGCGGCAACATGGATCACATCTGCCGCATTGTCGTCTATCTCACCGATATCCGCTACCGCCAGGATGTCTACCGCGAGATGGGCAAATGGTTGAAGGGCGTCTTTCCCTGTTCGACAGGATTGGTCATCACTGCGCTGGCCCGGCCCGAATGGGTTGTGGAAATCGAAGTGACGGCCGTCATACCGGATTGATGCAATGACCTTTTCCATCGCCGGGCGCTGCGCCAAATCCGGGGCTTTCGGGGTTGCCATCACCACCTCGTCCATTGCCGTGGGCGCCCGCTGCCCCCATGCCCGCGCCGGCGTCGGCGCCGTGGCCACCCAGAATGTCACCGATCCGAATCTGGGGCCCATGCTGCTTGATCTGATGTCGCAGGGATTGAGCGCAAGGGCCGCCATTGATTCAATAATTCGCGAACGGCCCTTCATTGAATACCGCCAGCTCACGGCAGTGGACAGCAAGGGCAACTCGGCGAGTTGGTCCGGCAAGCACATTCTCGGCACCCATGGCGTGTCCGAAGAACGCGACTGCGTTGCCGCCGGAAACCTCCTGAAGTCGGCGGACTTGCCAAAGGTGATGACCGACTATTTCGCCAGGAACGCCACCGAGCACCTGGCCGAGCGCCTCTTGCGCTCCCTGGAAGCAGGCCTGGAGTCGGGCGGCGAGGAGGGCCCGGTGCATTCCGCCGCCCTCATCGTCTACCACCGGCAGGATTTCCCCCTGGTCAATCTCCGCGTCGATTGGGATGATGAAAACCCAATCAAATTCTTGCGAAAACTGTGGGAGGACTACCGCCCCCAGATGGGCGCCTACCTCCAGCGCGCCATCGACCCCACCGCCGCCCCCAGCTACGGCGTTCCGGGCGATCCATGACACAGGCTTCAATCACCTTGTGATCCGCGATAGTATCAGCCAATGACGATACCATCAGCCTATCGCCGCGCCACCCAGGATTTTGAAAAATTCCTTGAAGATCTATTGGCCATTTCAAGTCTTGCGACGTCACACCAGTGCTTCACCCAAACCCGCGCGGTCTTTCTCGTTTTCCGCAGCCACGTGGAGCCGCAGGTGGCTCTCGATTTTGCCAACGCGCTGCCGCCCGTTTTGCGTGCAATCTTCATTGAGGACTGGAATCTGGCGTCTCCTGTGACTCCGATGCCTGGAAAAGAAAAGCTTCGAGCTGAAGTGAAAGCCATCCGGGAGGCCCATAATTTTTCAACCGACACGGCAATTGCCGAAGTTGCCGTTGCCCTGCGCCAGAACATGAATGAATCGGACTACGACCTTATGCTGAAGA
>JAEUMI010000130.1 GCA_016792825.1 Hyphomicrobiales bacterium | reverse complement strand
GTGCTCGCCTACGACGACGAGTCCATGGAGTATACCGCGATCCGCAACCAGGCCAGCGTTTATGACCTCTCGCCCATGGTGAAATACAAAATCGCCGGGAAAGATGCCGAAGCCTATCTCGACCGCCTGATGGTCCGCAATGTGGCGAAGCTGAAGGTGGGCCACGTCCATTACACCGCCTGGTGCGATGACGAAGGCAAGCTGCTGGACGACGGCACCTTGTTCCGCCGTGCTGCTTCCCACTTCATGCTCTGCTGCCAGGAACGCCACCTCCCGTGGCTCCTCGACAGCGCCATTGGCTATGACGTGGCCGTCAGCGAAATCAGTGAGGAGATCGCCGCACTTTCGCTGCAAGGCCCATGCTCCTATTCCGTATTGAAAGCCGCGGGGTTTGAGAAAGCCGCGGCCCTCAAGCCCTTCCAGATGGCCGATTTCAAATTTGGCAAATCCGGCACCCTGACGATTTCCCGAACTGGCTTCACCGGCGACCTCGGCTATGAATTGTGGACCTCGCCGGCCCGCGCCCTCGAACTCTGGGATCTCCTGTTCACCGCAGGCGCCCTCTACGGCATCCGCCCCATCGGAACCAATGCCCTGAACATGGCGCGCATCGAGGCGGGCTTCATCATCGCCAACATGGACTTCATCACCGCCGAACACGCCGTGCGCGGCAACAGGGCAAGGTCGCCCCTCGAAATGGGCCTGGAATGGATGATCGATTTCGACAAGGGCCATTTCAACGGCAGGCGCACCCTGGTTGAGGAAAAGGCCAAAGGCACCTCTAAATGGGCCCTTGTCGGCCTTGATATTGAAGGTAATGTCTCCGCCGAACATTCGCTGATCTATCACAACAAGAAGGACGAAGTGGGTCACATCACCGCCGCCCTCTGGTCGCCGGCCACCAAGCGCAACATCGCCCTGGCGATGATGGAACGTCCCTACCATGCCGAGCGCAGCAATGATCTCTGGGTTGAGATCTATGCTTCCCGCGAACTGCAGTACCACAAGCTCATGGTTAAAGCCCGGGTCACCCCGCGGCCCTTCTTGAATCTGGCGCGCCGCAGGGCCGCGCCGCCCTTGAATTATTGAAAAGTGGCATCAGGCCACGGAACAGAGGAGACGAAAGCATGAAACGCATTCAATTCATCGACCGTATGGCCCAGGGCAAGATTTCCCGCCGCCAGATGTTGTCCTCCGCAGGCGCTTTCGGTGTCGGGCTGCTCAGCCTGCCGAAACTCTCCGCCGCCGCCGAGGTACTCACTTGCATGGAATGGGGCGGCTATGACGCCGCCGAGTATTTCAAGCCCTATGTTGACAAACACGGCGGCGCGCCGAATTTTTCCATCTTTTCCGGCGAGGAAGATGCCCTGGCCAAGGTGCGCGCCGGCTTCGCCGCCGATGTCATGCACCCCTGCAATTATTCCGTGCAGCGTTTTGTCAACGCCAAGCTCGCGACGGAAATCGATACGTCGAAGCTTTCCAACTGGAAGGATATTTTCCCCGCCCTGC
>JAEUMI010000079.1 GCA_016792825.1 Hyphomicrobiales bacterium | reverse complement strand
TGAAGCGATCCGCGCTGCCATGTCCGAGGAAATGCGCCGCGACAAGGACGTGTTCCTGATGGGCGAGGAAGTGGGCGAATACCAGGGCGCCTACAAGATCAGCCAGGGCATGCTGGAGGAATTTGGCCCCCAGCGCGTGATTGATACGCCCATCACCGAGCACGGCTTCACCGGCATTGCCACGGGCGCGGCCTTCGCCGGCCTCAAGCCCATTGTCGAATTCATGACCTTCAACTTCGCCATGCAGGCCATCGACCACATCATCAACTCCGCCGCCAAAACCCTTTACATGTCCGGCGGCCAGATGGGCTGCCCCATCGTGTTCCGCGGGGCCAATGGCGCTGCTGCCCGCGTCGGCGCGCAACACAGCCAGGACTATGCTGCGTGGTATTCGCAAATCCCCGGCCTCAAAGTCGTCATGCCTTACTCGGCCGCTGACGCCAAAGGCCTGATGAAATCCGCCATCCGCGACCCCAACCCGGTGATCTTCCTCGAAAACGAGATTCTCTACGGCAAGAGCTTCGAAGTGCCGAAGCTGGATGACTGGATCGTGCCTATCGGCAAGGCCCGAATTGCCCGCGCCGGCAAGGACGTCACCATCGTCTCCTTCGGCATCGGCATGACCTATTCGCTCGCCGCCGCCGACAAGCTGGCCGCCGAAGGCATCGAAGCGGAAGTCATTGACCTTCGCACCATCCGCCCCATGGATCTGGCCACCGTCATTGAGAGTGTGAAGAAAACCAACCGCTGCGTGGCGGTGGAGGAGGGCTATCCGCAATTCTCGGTCACCTCCGAAATCGCCGCCCAGGTCATGACCCACGCCTTCGATTATCTCGATGCGCCCGTGGCCCGCGTCGCTGGCAAGGACGTGCCCATGCCCTATGCCGCCAACTTGGAAAAACTGGCTCTCCCCAATGCCGATGAAGTGGTGGCCGCTGTAAAAGGAGTTCTCTATGTCTGACCACGATCACCACCACCATGACCACAGCCACGATACGCATCCGCATCAGCTGCAGCCGCCCCATGAAGTGTTCCATGACGAGAAGGCGGGCGAACTGGTGCGCGCCTGGATCACCAACGGCCATCTCAGCCTGTCGCTGAATGCCATGGCCTTCGGCAAGGCCGATATCTGGGGCCATGTGCTGGCCGGCATGGCGGAGCAGGTGGCCGCCTCCTGCGCTGAGATGGGCCACGGCACCACCGCTGGAAATCTCGAGGAAATCCGCAAGAACCTGACCGCCGACCTCGCCAGGGCCGCCGCAAAACATTCGCCGCTTTCCGTCAAGTCATAGAGAAAGTATCGGACCATGCCTGTCAATATTCTCATGCCCGCCCTGTCTCCCACCATGGAGAAAGGCAAGCTTGCAAAATGGCTCAAGAAGGAGGGTGACAAGGTAAAGTCCGGCGATGTGCTGGCCGAAATTGAAACCGACAAGGCTACCATGGAAGTGGAAGCCGTCGACGAAGGCACGCTCGGGAAGATTCTGGTAGCCGAAGGCACCGACGATGTTCTGGTGAATGCCCCCATTGCCATCATTCTGGGCGAAGGCGAGAAACTGGGCGACCTGCCGAAGGCTGCCACTGCGCCGGTGGCAAAGCCTGCTGCGGCTCCAGCGGCGGCCGCTGCGCCAACCGCTTCCGCCACCAGCGCGCCACTGCCAAAAGCCGATGGCTCCCGAATTTTTGCGTCACCGCTGGCCAAACGCATTGCCAAGCAGAAGGGCATTGATCTCGCCGCCGTCAAAGGTTCCGGCCCCCATGGCCGCGTCGTCTTGAAGGACGTTGAGAATGCCAAGCCCGGTGCGGTTCCTGCCGCCAAAACCGCAGGGATGCCGCAGGGCATGTCCGATGAAGCCGTGCTCAAGCTCTTTGAGCCGGGATCCTACGACCTTGTGCCCCATGACGGCATGCGCAAGACCATTGCCCGCCGCCTCACCGAGTCAAAGCAGACCGTCCCGCATTTCTACGTGACGGTGGATTGTGTGCTGGAACATCTCCTGCCGCTGCGCGAGCGCCTCAACCTGCAGGCCCCCAGGGACAAGGATGGCAAGCCCGCCTGGAAAGTCTCGGTCAATGACTTCATCATCAAGGCCATGGCCATGGCCCTCATGAAGGTGCCGGACGCCAACGTGTCATGGACCGAAAACGCCATGGTCAAACACCACCACGCCGACGTGGGCGTGGCCGTATCCATCCCTGGCGGCCTGATCACGCCGGTGGTCCGCAAGGCCGAAACCAAGGGGCTCACCCAGATTTCCATGGAAATGAAGGATTATGCCGCAAGGGCCCGGACCCGCCGCTTAAAACCGGAGGAATACACCGGCGGTTCAACCTCCGTTTCCAATCTCGGCATGATGAACATCAAGAATTTCGCCGCCATCGTCAATCCGCCCCAGGCGACGATCCTCGCCGTTGGCACGGGCGAGCGCCGTGCGGTGGTGCGCGGCAATGACATCGTGATCGAGCACCAAATGTCGGTGACGCTCTCCACCGATCACCGCTGCGTGGACGGCGCGCTCGGCGCCGAACTCCTCAGCGCCTTCCGCATGTATCTCGAAGATCCAGGTTTGATGTTGGTTTAGCCGATGAAAAACATCCTCGCATTTGGAGACTCTCTGACCTGGGGCTTTGTGGCCGGGAAGGATGCGCGCCATCCGTTTGAAACCCGCTGGCCCAATGTGTTGGCTACGGGCCTTGGCGGCAAGGCCCGCCTGATCGAAGAGGGCCAGAACGGCCGCACCACGGTTTTTGACGATGAGACCACTTTTGAATCGCGCAACGGCTCCGTGGCGTTGCCGCTGCTCTTGATTAGCCACCAGCCGCTGGACCTGGTGATCATCATGCTCGGCACCAATGACATCAAGTTTGCCGCCCGCTGCCGCGCCTTCGATGCGTCCATGGGCATGGAACGGCTGATCCAGATCGTAAAGAGTGCCAACTACGTGAAGGGTTTCAAGATACCTGAAATCCTTGTCATCTCGCCACCCAGCCTGGTGCCCACCGAAGATGAATGGTTCAACGATCTCTGGGGCCACGCCATCGCCGAATCCAAACTCTTTGCCAAACACTACGCGCGTGTGGCCGAGGAACAGAAGGTGCATTTCTTTGACGCGGGCACGGTGGCTGTGGCCGACAAGACCGATGGCGGCCATCTCGACGCGGCGAATACCAAAGCCATTGGCGTCGCCCTGGTGCCGGTCGTGAAGAAGATTCTGGGTCTATGAACAGCGACCCCGCCATCCGCGCGGCCCGCAAGGCCGATGCCTCGGAAATGGTGGCGCTCATCGATTGCGCCGGCTACGGCATGCCCCTGTGGATTTGGCAGGGCATGAAATCCGACGAGGCCTCGGTGCTGGAAGTCGGCCGTATGCGGGCCATGCGCGACGAGGGTGGGTTTTCTTATCGCAACGCCCATATCATCGAGGACGATGGCAATGTCATGGGAATGTTGATCGGTTATCCAATTGATGATCCATATGACATGGGCGACATGGAGAAAACTCCGGAAGCCTTTCGCCCGCTGGTTGAACTTGAGGCCCAGGTGCCGGGAAGCTGGTATGTGAATGTCGTGGCCGTTCATGCCGAACACCGCGGCAAGGGCCTGGGATCGCGCCTGCTAAACCACGCCGAATATGTTGCCAGGCAAACCCGAAACGGAACCATGTCGATCATTTTCGAAAGCCGCAACCTCAAGGCTTACAGCCTTTACGAGCGCCTGGGCTACCGCGAAGCCGCCCGGCGGCCCCGTGTTGCGTTTCCCGGTGATGCCACCCATTCGGAAGAGTGGATACTGATGAAGAAGCGTGTGTCATGACGGACATGCAGAATTGCGCACGCAAGCGCAGGAGGACCTGACAGATGGCCGACAACAGTTTCGACGTAATCATCATCGGCTCCGGCCCCGGCGGCTATGTGACGGCGATCCGCGCCGCCCAGCTTGGCTTCAAGACGGCCATCGTCGAGCGCGAACACTTGGGCGGCATCTGCCTGAACTGGGGCTGCATTCCCACCAAGGCGCTGCTCCGCACCTCGGAAATCTACCACTACATGAAGCACGCCAAGGACTATGGCCTGTCGGCCGACAATGTGTCCTTCGATCCGGCGGCAATCGTGCAGCGTTCGCGCGGCGTTGCCGGCCGCCTGAACAGTGGTGTCACCGGCTTGCTCCGGAAGAACAAGGTGCAGGTCATCTGGGGCGAGGCAAAGATCAGCAAGCCCGGCGAAGTCGTGGTTAGCAAACCGTCCAAGCCCGCCATGCAGCCGCAAATCCCTGAGCCCAAGGGCACGATTGGTGCCGGTACTTACACAGCAAAGCACATCATCATCGCCACCGGTGCAAGGCCACGCACGCTGCCGGGCCTCGAAGCCGACGGCAAACTGGTGTGGAGCTATTTCGAGGCCATGGTGCCGCCGCAGATGCCGAAGTCATTGCTCGTCGTAGGTTCAGGCGCCATCGGCATTGAGTTTGCGTCCTTCTACAACGCCATGGGCGTTGACGTCACTGTCGTTGAGATCATGGACCAGGTCATGCCGGTGGAGGACGCCGAAATCGCCAGGATCGCCCAGAAGCAGCTCGAAAAACTTGGCCTCAAGATCAAGTTGGGCGCGAAAGTGAGCAGCCTGAAGAAAGCCGCCAACAGCGTCACCGCCACAATAGAGCAGGGTGCCACGAAATCCGAACTCACCGTGGACCGCGTCATCTCCGCCGTGGGCGTCGTCGGCAATATCGAAAACCTCGGGCTTGAAACGCTGGGCGTCAAAACCGAAAAGGGCTGCGTCGTCATTGATGGCTTCGGCCGCACCAACGTCGCCGGCATCTACGCCATCGGCGATGTGGCAGGCCCCCCCATGCTGGCCCACAAGGCCGAGCATGAAGGCGTAATCTGCATCGAAAAGATCAAGGGCCTCGACGCCCATCCTATGAAGAAGGAGCAGATCCCTGGCTGCACCTATTGCCACCCGCAGGTGGCCTCCGTCGGCCTCACCGAAGCCAAGGCCAAGGCCGCAGGCTTTGAGCTCAAGGTCGGCCGCTTCCCGTTCATCGGCAACGGCAAGGCTATTGCCCTTGGCGAGGATCAGGGCCTGGTTAAGACAATTTTCGACGCCAAGACCGGGCGGCTGCTGGGCGCCCACATGGTGGGGGCCGAAGTCACCGAACTCATCCAGGGCTTCGTCATCGCCATGGGCCTCGAAACCACCGAG
>JAEUMI010000044.1 GCA_016792825.1 Hyphomicrobiales bacterium | reverse complement strand
CCGGTGCAGGCGTGGCGCTGGATCAAGGCATTGGCATCGACGATCTTCAGCTTGTTCTCATTCGCCGTGACCTTCACGTTATCGCGGCCGACCACGGCGACGACGGAGAAGATGGCGCCGGAAGGCTTCCAGCATTTGGTGCAGCCGCAGGCGTGGTTGTGGGCGGTTTGCGCGCCAACACTTACGATGACCGGATCGGTTGTGCATTTGCAGGTCAATGTGCCGCCGGCGAATTTCGCCTTGGCCTTGCCCAGCACGCCCTTGTCGAGCAAGGGGTGAAGGGAAATCGCCTTTGATTTCTTGGCGGCGGCTTTGGTTTTGGCTTTCTTGGCCATGGTGGTCCTCCCTCAGTTTCTGTTTTTAAAATACGACAACGCTCCTGATCGATTTGCCTTCATGCATGAGATCGAAAGCGGAATTGATTTTCTCCAGCGGCAGGATGTGGGTGATCATGGGATCGATCTCGATTTTGCCATTCATGTACCAGTCCACGATCTTCGGCACATCAGTGCGGCCGCGGGCTCCGCCAAAGGCAGTGCCGCGCCAGGACCTGCCGGTGACAAGCTGGAAGGGGCGGGTAGAGATTTCCTGGCCGGCCCCGGCCACGCCGATGATTATGGACTGGCCCCAGCCCTTGTGGGCGGCTTCGAGGGCGACGCGCATGACCTTTACATTGCCGATGCATTCGAAGGTGTAATCGGCGCCGCCATTGGTCAGGCCCACGAGATGGGCGACGAGATCGCCCTCGACCTTTGACGGGTTGACGAAATGCGTCATGCCGAAGCGCTTGCCCCAGATGGCGCGGTCCTCGTTGAGATCAACGCCGACGATCTGGCTGGCACCGGCAAGGCGCAAGCCCTGGATCACATTGAGGCCGATGCCGCCGAGGCCGAAGACGATTGCCGTCGCGCCGATCTCGACCTTGGCTGTATTGATGACGGCGCCGACGCCGGTGGTGACGCCGCAGCCGATGTAGCAGATCTTGTCGAAGGGGGCGTCCTTGCGCACCTTGGCCAAAGCTATTTCGGGCAGCACGGTGTAGTTCGAGAAGGTGGAGCAGCCCATGTAGTGGTGCACCATCTTGCCCTTGTAGGAAAAGCGCGAGGTGCCATCGGGCATCAAGCCCTTGCCCTGGGTCAGGCGGATCTTCTGGCACAGGTTGGTTTTGGGATTCAGGCAGTATTCGCATTCGCGGCATTCCGGGGTATAAAGCGGAATGACATGATCGCCCTTGGCCAGCGATTTCACGCCCTTGCCAACCTCCACCACGACGCCCGCCCCTTCGTGGCCCATGATAGCGGGAAACAGGCCTTCGGGATCGGCGCCGGATATGGTGAATTCATCGGTGTGGCAAATGCCGGTGGCCTTGATTTCAACCAGAACCTCGCCCTCCTGGGGGCCGGCCAAATCAACTTCGACAATTTCAAGGGGTTTGCCTGCTTCAAAGGCAATGGCGGCGCGTGATTTCATGGGGTTCCCATCTCGATGAAATTTTCTTCTCATGGAAGCCCTGCGGCAGTCTTTCGTCAAGTACATTGTTGTAAATGGCGAATTGGGCGAGCCTTGAATTTGACAAGTTGGCGACCCTGGGCTTGATAGCCCTATGGCGAAATTTACGATTCAGGATGTGGCGCGGCTTGCGGGGGTGAGCGTTGCGACCATCGACCGGGTGCTCAATCGCAGGCAGGGGGTGCGGGCACCCACCATTGCGAAGGTCGAAGCGGCCATACGGGAATTAAACTACCAGCCGGACCGCATCGCGGCGCGGCTGGCGCGGTCGCGGGAATACCGCTTCTGCTTTGTCCTGCCGGTGAGTACCGGCGAGTTTTTCACGCGCATTGCCGACGAGGTGCGCCTGGCCACGGAACGCATGGAGGCGGAACGGGTTTCGATCATCGTCAAGCGCGTCGACGTGTTTGACGGCGAGCTCTTGGCGCAGACGCTTGATTCCATCGACAAGGCGATGGACGGGGTGGCCGTGGTGGCGCTTGATCATCCGGCGGTGCGCGAGGCAATCAATGCGCTGGTGTCGCGCGGGATCACGGTGGTGACGCTGGTATCCGATGTTCCGGGATCAAAGCGCCAGCATTATGCCGGGATCGACAATTCTTCCGCCGGGCGCACGGCGGCCAATCTCATGGGGCGCTTCCTGCGCGGGATGACGGGGACAGTCGGGGTGTTTGCGGGCTCGCTGGCACTGCGCGATCATATCGAACGGCAGTTTGGCTTCGAGCAGGTGATGGCCCATGAATATTCCCACCTCGCGGTTTTGCCGGTGCGGGAATCGCGCGATGACTGGGCCCGCATCGAGGAGATGACACGGCAATTGCTAGCCGAGCACCCTGACCTCATCGGGATTTATAATGTGGGCGGGGGCACGCGCGGCATTGTTTCAGGCCTTGAAGCTGCGGGGCGGGCCAAGGATATCGTGTTCATTGCCCATGAGGTGACCGACCTGTCACGGCGGGCACTGATCCGTGGCTCGATCGACGCGATCATCAATCAGGACGCGGGCCATGAGGTGCGCAGCGCGGTGCGGGTGCTCATGGCCAATGCCGACAAGATGCCGTTGATCGAATCGCAGGAACGCATCCGCATCGACATCTTCATGCGGGATAATCTGCCGTGAGGCTTGCACCCGGCCCCGGACCCACCCCCTCAAGGAAGGGGTAATTCTAATTTTTCACCCCTCCCCTTGGGGAGGGGCGGGGGTGGGACTGGGATTGTCCCAAAAATCAGCAACGGATTCCGCCTTTATACCCGTCTTTCTTGCAACGGGGAGGACGATATGCGCACCAACACCAATCCGACGACGCTTCGCTCCAGGGCATTGCGGCAAACGGTTAACCCGGCTGAGTAATGCCTATAGAGCGCATTGAAAGCGCGGCAACTTGGTGGTTACAAGTTTACGCGGCAGTTTCCGGTAGGTCCCTATTTTGCGGACTTTGCCTGCCGGGCCTGTATGCTTCTCGTAGTAGTCGATGGTAGCCAGTATTTGGAGAGTGGATATGACGAGCGGCGCGATGCACACTTGCTGAATGAAGGTTATTCCATCCTCCGCGTGCCCTCGGTCACAGTGCTGCAGGCACGTCAAGCTGTGTGCGACTCCATTCTTGCAGTGCTGGAACGGCGAATGGAGGATATTGTTGAGGCTCCGGACCTGAGTTTTGTACGGAGTCACATGGTCCCTCGAAAATACCTGCGACGTAAATTGTGGAGGGAGGCGCAAGAGGCTTCACGATCTCGCCTGCGGCCTGCACCCACCCCCGGCCCCTCCCTCAAGAGGGAGGGGTGAAAGTAACTAGAGCGGCTTCAATCCAGCCTCGATCTGGCCTCTCCGGCCTTCGAGGAACGGCGGGAGGGACAGGGTTTTGCCCAAGTTCTCCAGCGACTCGTCGGTGGCAAAGCCCGGGCCGTCGGTGGCGAGTTCGAAGAGGATGCCGTTGGGTTCGCGGAAATAGAGGCTCTTGAACCAGAAGCGATCCACCGGGCCGCTGTTGGGAATGCGGAGCTTCTTGAGCCGGTCGGCCCAGGCCTGGTAATCAGCCGAGGGAATGTTGAAGGCCACGTGGTGCACGGATCCCGCTCCCTGCTGGGCAGGCGGCAGGCCCGGGTCAACGCGGACGTGCAGTTCGGCGACGGGGCCAGAACCGTTCATCTTGAAAACGCTGGTGTTCCCAAATTCCCGGACCTTGGTCATGTTCATGACGGTGGTCAGGATCACCTCGGTGGAGCGCAATTCCGGCACGCTGAGAGTAATAGGCCCCAGGCCGCGAATCTGGTTTTCGGCGGCAATGGGGCTTTCCTCCCAGGGGTGGGTTTCGCCGGTGCCTTCATCATTGACGAGGCTCAGGCGCTGGCCTTCGAAATCCTCAAAATCGAGGGTGAGGCGGCCATCGCGTTCGGCAACCTTTTCGGCTGATACGCCGCGCGCCCTGAAATGATCGGCCCACCATTTGAAGGCGGCTTCGCCCCTGATGCGAAGGCCGGTGCGAACGATGGAATGGGTGCCGCGCCTTTCACGGCCCACGGGCCAGTCAAAGAAGGTAATGTCGGTTCCGGGCGAGCCCAGGCCATCGGCATAGAACAAGTGGTAGGCGCTGGTGTCGTCCTGGTTCACGGTTTTCTTGACCATGCGGAGGCCCAGCGTCTTGGTATAGAAGTTGTGGTTGCTTGGCGCATCGGCGGTGACGGCGGTGAGGTGGTGCAGGCCATTGAGTTGCATTTTGTATCCTATCGGTTCAGCCACTTGGTGGCGATTGTTACGTCGTTCTGGGTCAGGTTGTGTCCGGTTGGCAGGGTTTCATGGGTCACATCGGCGTTGGCATCCTTCAACATCGTGGCCAGACGTTTCGCATTGCTGGCCGGGATGATGGGATCGCTGGCACCGGAAACAATAAGTACCGGCGTTTGCGCCAGCGCGGCTTGCGGAGGCTTGGCGAGCGGCACCATGGCGCGCAGCAAAATGGCCCCGCTCAAAGCTTCCGGCCGCAGCAGGAGAATGGCAGCAGCAATGTTGGCGCCGTTGGAAAAACCAACGGCCACGGGCTTTGGGAGCCCATAAGCCTTGCCGGCTTCGACGATGAAATCGGCCAGTTCGTTGGCGCGCTTGATCACGTCCTGTTCGTCGAACATGCCTTCGGCCAAGCGGTGGAAATAGCGCGGCATGCCGTTTTCCAGCACCTTGCCACGGGGCGAAAGCAGGGCCCGATCAGGCGCCAGGGCCTTGCCCAGAGGCAGAAGGTCGGTTTCGTCGCCGCCGGTGCCATGGAGAAGGAGAAGGGGTGCGGCAGTTGAGGTGCCGGGTTCAAAACGGTGAATAAATGAAAGATCCTGGGTCATGATTGCCAGATACTCAGCCCATGGGGAGGCTACAAGCAATCATTCTTAGAACTCAGTTACAAGCTATATACCGCGGGTGGCCCGGGGCTGGCCCAGAACAAAGCCGGTGCCATCGAGGGAATAGATGTCGGGGCGGAAATTGATCCTGCCGTCTTCGGTGGCCCAGGCAGTGAGATACATGAAGCGCACGTCGGGCGGGTTCAGCACCTTCACATCATAGCGTTCCTGACTGGCGGTGATCATCTCGATCTCGGCGGCGTCGATCCCATCCTGGCCACCGAGGATCCAGTTCACGACATCGCTGACTTGATCAACACGGACGCAGCCGGAACTTTCAAAACGGGCATTGCTGCCGAACATTTCGCGGTGTGGCGTGTCGTGCATGTAAACCATGTGTTTGTTGGCGAAATTGATCTTCATGGTGGCCAGGGCGTTGCTCTCGCCGGGCTCCTGGCGGAAATGGTAGCGCTCGGGGTGGGTGTTGACCCAGTCAACCGTGTAGGGGTCAATCTCGGGACCGCCGACGCCATCAAAAATCCGGATGTTCATCTGCTCAAAAATCGTCGGGTCCTTGAGGAATTTGGGCACCAGGTCCTTCTGCACGATAGAGGCCGGGGCATTCCAGTAGGGATTGAAGTTGATATCACTGACAACGCTTTTAAGGGCCGGCGTGGGCCGGTCGCGTTTGCCGACAACCACATTGTGGCGTGAACGGACCTTGCCGAACTCAACGGTTTCAAGCTGGGCGGAGGGGATGTTCACCAGAATGTTGCGCTCGTGCAGGTCAAGGGAATACTCGCCGACGCGGGGATAGTTTTCCCGCAGGGTTTGCAGCCTGGCGCGGGCGGTAATGTTAAGCTCGGCGCGGGTGCGGTCATCAACCTTGCCAGATGGCGCGATGCCATGACTGATCTGGAAGAATTTGACTGCCTCGATCAGGTTGGAGTCGTATACGTCGGCAGCTTCCACGAACATATCCTCGAAGGGCAAATAGCCTTCCGCCACGAGGCGCTTGCGTAGTTTCACGACCAACTCGCTCTTCACGTCCTTTTCGAGCTTGCCCTTACCGACGCTGGGCCAGCCGCCGCCGGCAACATATTCTTCGTAGAGCTGGATGGCGCCTTCAAGGGCGCGGATCGAACCCGCGGTGACCATCGCAGCTTCCTGACGGTCAGCCAGAAACTCGGTTTTCGTGGCAAGCTTGCCTGCGACGGCCAGTTTCGGGGCGATAGACGTGATTGAACCGGTAATTTCAGCGGTTTGGGCATGTGCCACGGAGGCGGCGGCCGCCAGGGAGGCAGCACCGAGAAAGGCACGACGCGTTAAATGCTTAGAAAACACCCCAATACCCCTAGACCTGAGAAGCTACAAACCGAGAATCACTGATCTGGGTAAAGGGCATATTAAAAAGTTGTGGCCTGATTAAGATAGACCGATCACTTCTCTGCGATAGGGAAGGTCGAGGAAGTCGGGCAGGGGCGAGCCGAACTCCTCAGCAAATTTGCGGCCGGCATGCACGGCGGCGGCGATGGTTCCGGGGCTAAAACAGTCGCCAATGCAGGCCAGATTGTTTATTTTTTCCGCAGCCGTTTGGAAGAGTTGGTCCCTGACGTTTCTGGCGGTGACCAGAACGACGGAACCCGCCTCGAGCTCACGGATACGGCCGGTAAAGACACAGGCCAGCGTGACATGGCCGGCGGAAACGGAAGCGAGGCCCTGATTTGCTTCAACTTTAACATCCAGTCCGAGCAACCGGGATTGGATCGCGTGCTGTTCCAGGGATGCCTTGGTGAAGGACGAGACAAGGTAAGACGGGGTAACCAGAGTTACCGCATAGTCTTCCTTGCGCAGCAACTCGGCAATCACGCCGCCCATGTAGTAATGGTCATCGTCATAGATGACGAGGTCTTTGCCCTTGGGCCGCTTGCCATCGAGGATATCGTCCGGCGTCAAGACATCGGCGTTGCCGGCAATCGGGATGGGCCTTGTATGGTGACGGGCCACGCCATCGCGCCGCCAGCTTGAACCAGTGGCCAGGACAACATGGTCGGCTTCGAACTCCGCCAGGGTGTCAGGGGTCATTTGGCTTTCGAGATAGAGCTGTACATCGGGCAGCTTGGCTATTTGCAGCAAACGCCAGTCGCGCACCCGGCCCCAGGCGGCAAGGCCGGGCAGGCGGCATTCCAGCGCCACGCGGCCGCCGGCCTCGCTTCGGGCATCGGCCAGCGTCACCTTGTGACCGCGCGTTCCGAGGGCCCGGGCCGCTTCCAGTCCTGCGGGACCGGCGCCAACAACGAGGATGTTCTTCACATTTCCGGCAGGCCGGATGCGTTCGGGGTGCCAGCCGCGCCGCCATTCCTCCCCCATGGTGGGATTCTGGGTGCAGCGGATGGGCGACATGGTGAAATCACCGGTCACGCAGATATTGCAGCCAATGCATTCACGGATATCATCGAGGCGGCCTTCCTCAATCTTTTTGGGCAGGAAGGGATCGGCAATGGAAGGGCGGGCGGCGCCGATCATGTCCATGATGCCCTGTTTGATCACGCGCACCATGGTGTCCGGCGAGGTGTAGCGGCCAACTCCCACGACCGGCTTGGTGGTCAGCTTTTTCACGCCCTTGATATAGGGCTCCTGAAAGCCCTCCTCGGAGAAGCGCGAGGTTTGTGAATCCTTCTCCCAGCTTGAAAGCGACAGGTCCCACAGGTCGGGCAGTTCCGCCATCAGGCCGATGGCATCTTCCACCTCGGCGGGCTCAAGGCCGTTTGGCCCCAGAAATTCATTCATGGCAATGCGGACGGGCACGGCGCAGCGGTCGCCTACCGCTTCCTTGGTGTCCTCAATCACCTCGCGGAGCAGGCGGGCGCGGTTTTCGAGGGAACCACCATATTCATCGTTCCGCATGTTGGTGGCGCGGGAGAGGAACTGCTGGAAAATGCCAAGGCCGTGCCCGGCATAGACATAGACGAGGTCATAGCCGGCGGTGCGCGAACGCAGCGCTGCGGCCCGGTGGGCGCGGCGGAGGTTCCTGATGTCTTCCCTGTCCATGGTGCGGGCCTGGATGGGGCTGTTGAAGGAACTCGAGGTTGGCATGGCCGTGGGGGCCAGGGGGATTTCGCGCGACCAGAGATTTGAAGAGGTGTAGCCGGAATGGCAGAGCTCAACGCCGGCCAGCGAGCCATGTTCGTGGATTTTCTCGGCGATACGGGCGTGCATGGGAATGTCGTGGTCACTCCAGAGGCGGAGCTCCACATAGGGCGTCACATCGGCGGTTTGATGAATCTCGGTCATTTCGGTGCAGACCACGGCCCAGCCGCCTTCGGCCTTCATGCCGCGCATGGCGGCAAGGGCAGAAGGATCGCGCCAGCCCATGCCATTGCAATGGGGAACCTGGTAGAAGCGGTTGCGGGCCGTGACGGGGCCGATTTTCATGGGTTCAAACAGGATATCGTAGCGGGCATCTCGGGCCATTGGGTTCCCTTTCAACAGGCCTTTGATTTCTAACAGCCTTTGGGCATAAGAACCAATATAGGCGGCGGATTGCCCCGGTTTTGCGACAGAAAAGGCAGGTGTTATTTTGGCAGCTCAAAACCTTCCGGTGTTTGCAGACATTGAGCACGCCGCCCAAAGAATTCAGGGTGAGGCCGTTCTCACGCCGCTGCTTGAAAACGTGAAACTCAATGCGCTCACGGGCGGGCGGGTGTTCATCAAGGCGGAGAACCTGCAGCGCACGGGATCATTCAAATTCCGCGGCGCATGGAACTGCATCTCGAAACTTGATCCGGCGGTGAACGCAGGCGGAGTTGTGGCCTATTCTTCGGGTAATCATGCGCAAGGCGTGGCCGCCGCGGCGCAACTTCGCGGCATCCCGGCGCTCATCGTCATGCCGGAGGACACGCCGGAAATCAAAAAAGCCAATACCAAATCTTATGGAGCGGAGGTGGTGACCTATGACCGCGCCACGGAAAGCCGCGAGGAGATAGCAAATTACTATGTAGCGAAACGCGGCGCGGTTCTGGTGCCGCCTTTTGAGCATGCGGATATCATTGCAGGGCAGGGCACCTGCGGGCTTGAGATCATCGCCGCGCTCGCGGGCCTGGGGGTTGAACTCGACGACATGCTGGTCAATTGCAGTGGCGGGGGATTGACGGCCGGCATTGCGCTGGCATTTTCAGAAAAGTCGCCGAAAACAAAGGTGCATTCGGTGGAACCCGAGGGTTTTGATGATTATGCGCGCTCTTTGCGCTCGGGGGTGCGGGAACAAAACCCGCGTTCGTCGGGCTCGATTTGCGATGCACTGCTCGCGCCTCAGCCCGGCGAAATGAGCTTTGCGATGAACAATGGGCGCCTGGCGGAAGGCTACGCCGTTTCGGAAGCCGAGGTCCGCCGCGCCATGCGTTTCGCCTTTGAAACGCTCAAGCTGGTGGTTGAGCCGGGAGGGGCTGCAGGGCTTGCGGCGGTGCTCAGCGGAAAGCTGGCCACCAAGGGCAGGACCATCGGTATCGTCCTGTCCGGCGGCAATGTCGATCCGAAGCTGTACGCCGAAATATTGATGGCGGCCTAGGCCGCGACTTCCGCCGATTTTTCTTCCATCAGGGGAATTTCCGCAGCCTCGCTGGCGGGCCGGCGAATGATGACAACCCGCTGCTTGGCTTCAGCTGCCGGCTGCGGCGCAATGCTGGCTTTGGAATCCTCCACCAGGGTGGTGAGGCCGGGCATTTCCGGCTCTATGTTCGGCATGTCTTCGGGGATGGCGGCTACTGGCAGGCGCTGGATCTTGAGTTTCGCGCCCTTGGGTTCGGAGGGCGGGGCAACGGGTTCGCGCGGCGGGGCGACGGGTTCGCGCGGCGGGGCGACTTCCACCTTGGCCGGGCTGCTCACCACGGAAAGAGCCGGAGCCGCAATTGTTGGCTCGACAAAGATTTCCTCGTCCTGTTTGAAAAACTTGAGCTGCTCGGTTTTCAAGGCAGGGGCCGAGGATGGTACCGGTTCCGGGCTCTTGGCGGGCGGCAGGAAGCTTGTGCTGGTGATTGAATTTTCGAGCTTCTTGAGGATTTCGAGGATGGCGAGAGTTTCGGCCGAGCGCTGGCGCCGGGCATATTCCTCAAGAAACCAGCGTCCGCGTTGCGTTTCCAGGACGGCGGCTTCCAGACTTTCGAAACTCTCGTTCCGGTAACCTTCACTTTGCACTGACATGCCCGAACTCCACAAACTCACCTGCGCCCCGCAACACGCGCAGGTCATACCAGCGGCAAGTATCGGAGAAAGTGGTGAAGTTTTGGTTTATTTCATCGTACCACGAGCCGTGCCAGAAGCGATATCCGGCCCTTAATTCTCCTATTTAATGCTGCTGCAGGTTAGCCCCAGAGGGCCGGTTCCGCCGGGTACAT
>JAEUMI010000037.1 GCA_016792825.1 Hyphomicrobiales bacterium | reverse complement strand
AATGCGTGTTTAGGAAGATCGCCTTTAGCGACTGCCGAAACCAAGGCCTGTGCCACGGGATGATCGGGAGTGCGGCCGGCATAAATCCCGTCAAGCGTATCAAGCCACCATTGCTGGCGCACCAGGCCAATCTGCGGTTCGCTTACGGTTTCGCGAATGCGGGCGATTTCGACATTGAAGGCGTAGAGGGCGAAAAGATGGGGCCGCGCGTCCTGCGGTGCAAAAAGGCAACTCAGGAATCGATCCTTGTCGGCCTTTGACACAAGATCCTGGCAATGGTCGCTCATAGGGCGTCCTGAACCGCGATGAATGCGGCCGCCACCTTGCGCTTTTCCGCAAGGAGAACGCCGTAGGTGCGCACGGCCGAGCCGGTGCTCATGAAATCGAGCGGCAGGTTCCGCTTGGCGAAGAGTTCAATAATTGGTGTTGGCGGCCTGTTCATGGCCACGCCTGTCCCCAAGAGCAGGAAATCAATGTCCCTGGCTCCGGTAAACACAAGAGCAAAATCATTCGGCTTCATGGACGCAAGATCAATTACATCCCAGCGGTACATGCCGCTGGGCAGCACCAGCAGCGATCCCCGATGCGACATGCCGGCAAAACGGAAGCCGCCGTTGCCATAGGCCTCGATGGGGGCTCTTGCTGGATAGTGCGGGCTCAAGGCCTTGCCGGTTTTGCCTTCGCGAGTTCTCTTGCGCCTTCACGCTCCGTGCCCAGAATTATCAGCACTGGCGCGGCAATAAAGAATGAAGAATAGGTTCCCACAAGGATGCCCCAGATGATGGCAAAGGTGAACCCGCTGATCACTTCGCCACCGAAAATATATAGCGCCAGCAAGGCGATAAGGGTCGTAATGGAGGTCATCAAGGTGCGGGGCAGAACCGAGTTGATCGAAAAATCAATGAGGTCGGCCAGCGGCATGGATTTGTATTTGCGCAGGAATTCCCGGATCCGGTCGAAGACCACAACGGTGTCGTTCAGCGAGTAACCGACGATGGTCAGAATGGCGGCGACAATCGACAGATTGAATTCGAGTCCGATAAGGCAGAACAACCCAATGGTGAGGACAACGTCATGCAGCAAGGAAATCACGCCGCCCACAGCAAATTGCCACTCGAACCGGAACCAGATGTAAAACAGCACGCAAAAGATGGAGAGAACGACGGCGAGGATGCCCTGCTGGGCAAGCTCTCCTGATACTTTCGGCCCTACAACTTCAACACTGCGGTACTCGACGCCTGAACCAAGGGCCGCTTTCAGCTTTGCAACCGCTGCCTGTTCAGCCTCCTCACCGCCTGCCTGGGCCTCAAGGCGGATAAGAATGTCATTGGGCGAACCAAATTCCTGGAGTTCGGCGGAACCCAGATTCAGGGCATTTATCCTGCTTCGCAATTCGTCGATGTTGGCCGGCTGCTCGGTTCTGATCGTGACGACCGTGCCGCCTTTGAAATCCACACCGACATTGAGGCCGACGTAGAAGAACAGCAGGACCGAGGCGAGGCAAAGGATGCCAGACGCGACGTAGCCATAACGGCTGAATCGCATAAAGCGGATTTTTGTGTCGTCGGGAATAAGGCGAAAAGGTTTCATGTGCAACGCCGCCCGTTAGAGCGGAACCTCCTTGGGCCGCTTATACCTTGCCCACCAGGCAATGATGAGGCGAGTTAGCGTGAAAGCGGTGAATACCGTAGTAACAATGCCAATTGAGAGGGTGATTGCGAAACCGCGCACGGGGCCCGAGCCCACACCGAAAAGTACTACAGCCGCGATGAGCGTGGTCAGGTTCGCATCAACGATGGTTGCAAGAGCTTCCCTGAACCCGGTCTCTATGGCGTTAAGGGCCGTCCGGCCGTTACGCCATTCCTCACGGATGCGCTCAAAGACCAGCACGTTGGAGTCCACCGCCATGCCCATGGTCAGCACAATTCCCGCAATGCCCGGCAAGGTGAGAGTGAACCCAAAGAACGACATGATGGCAATGAGCATGATCAGGTTCGCAAGCAGAGCGACATTCGCAAACAGGCCAAACAGGTGATAGGCAAAAGCCGTGAAAAGCAGCACGCCAATCAGGCCAATCACACAGGCCAGAATTCCTGCTTCGATTGAATCAGAACCAAGGCTTGGGCCGACGGTGCGTTCCTCGACGATTGTCAGTTTTGCGGGCAAAGCACCGGAACGCAGCACGACCGCAAGGTTGCTCGCTTCTTCGGTGGTGAAGTTGCCTGAAATCTGGCCCGATCCGCCGAGAATGGGTTCATTGATGTTGGGGTAGCTCACCACCACGTTGTCAAGAATGATGGCAAAGGGCTTGCCGACATTTTCTGCCGTCAGCTTTCCAAATCGCAGAGAGCCTTTCTGGTTGAAGCGGAAACTGACAACGGACTGGTTGTTCTGGTCAAAACTCGGCTGGGCATCCGTGAGGTCAGCGCCATCGACGGTGGCGCGGCTCGAGGTTTGAACCCAGAGCATCTGATCCGGGGCTTCCTTCAATGGCAGGGAGGCACACTCCTGCGGGGGATTCTGATTTGCGGCTGTCGGCTGTTCCAGGCAGAGAAGCTGGAAAGTGAGTTTCGCGGTGCGGCCGATGACGTCCTTCACCTGATCGGGATTTTGAACGCCAGGCAACTGGATTGCGATGCGATCCTTGCCCTGCTGCTGGATGGTAGATTCCGCGGTGCCCAGGGCATTGATGCGATTCTCGACGATTTTCAGGGATTGCCCGATAGCGATTGCGACCTTGGCATCCAGGCCCGGTTCTGAAAAGGTGAAATTGAACGCTTCGCCTTCAGGATTGAGATCGAAGAGGTTGACCGCAATTCCCGTCGACATCAGCCCGCCGGTCTGCGGCTGCTGCAACGTCTGCAATGCTGTCCTGGCTCTCGCCTGATCGGCTATTTCCGAGAGGCGCACCGTAACGCCGTTGTCGGTGCGGGTAATGCCTTTGTAGCCAATTTTGGCTTCGCGCAGGCTCGCGCGGATATCGCCTGAAAGCTGCAACGTGAGCTGGTCGCGGAGATCTTTCCGGTCGACCTCCATGACCACGTTAGAGCCGCCCTGCAGGTCAAGGCCGAGCGTCATGGGCCGCGCCCCTAAGGTATTCCACATAACGGCCTGGGCGGCGGGCGACAGCACATTGGGCAAGGCAAAGATTATCGCAATCACGACCGATGCCAGAATGGCGATCGTCTTGTATCGGCTGAAATTGAGCATTTACAGGTAACTTATTTCGTTTCCGCCTTGGCGGGCTCGCCCTTGGCGCGCACGTCGCTGACGCCCTGGCGCAGCACGCGGACTTTCACGTTCTCGCCCACTTCGACAAGCAGTTCCTTGTCGTCAACGACCTTTGCCACACGGCCGATGAGGCCACCGCTGGTGACGACCGTATCGCCACGGGAAATCTTGCTGATCGTATCCTGATGCTCTTTCATCTTGCGCTGCTGGGGCCGGATGAGCAGGAACCAGAACACGGCCATGATCATCACCAAGGGGAGGATCATGCCCATGAAATCTCCCATGCCGGGCGAGCCGGCGGACTGGGCAAAGGCGGGGGTCACGAACATGGGATGCTCCTAATCGATTTGGCCTACGGAAGGTTTGCGCGGAATATAGCGATGGATTGCGCCATTGCAACGCCGGATTTAGGACGCTTTACGGCGCGCGGCTCGCAAGCTAAGAGCTTGGCATGGTTACAAAATCCCAAGACACCTGGATTGCCCGCATCGCCGATGCTCTGGACCGGTTGGCGCCTTTGCCGCCAAAACCCGGCAATCTCGGGCGTTCCAGCGCCTTTGTCTGGCATGCATCACCGCCCGCACTTGAAGCAGTTGCCAAAGTGAATCGGGTTGACCTGCAATTGCTCAAGGGCATCGACCAGACGCGCGATACCCTGCTGGAAAATACGCGACGCTTTGCCCAGGGCCTGCCGGCCAACAATGCGCTGCTGTGGGGGGCGCGGGGCATGGGAAAATCCTCGCTGGTCAAGGCGGCGCATCATCTGGTGAACGAAGAGCACAAGGGGATGCTCAAGCTCATCGAGATTCACCGGGAAGACATTGAAAGCCTCCCTGCCCTCATGTCGATCCTGCGCAGTTCGCCGAAGCTCCACTTCATCGTCTTCTGCGATGACCTTTCTTTCGATGGGCAGGACACCTCATACAAATCATTGAAGGCTGCGCTTGATGGCGGCATTGAAGGGCGGCCTGAAAACGTCATTCTTTACGCGACGTCAAACCGGCGCCACCTGCTGCCCCGCGAGATGATCGAGAACGAAAGGTCGACGGCGATCAATCCATCGGAGGCGGTGCAGGAAAAGGTTTCCCTATCAGACAGATTTGGCCTGTGGCTGGGTTTCCACAACTGCTCGCAGGATGAGTTCCTCGACATGGTCGACGGCTATGCGGCGCATTACAGGCTGCCGGTGACAGAGGCCGAACTTCATGCGGGCGCCATTGAATGGTCGGTCACGCGCGGCAGCCGCTCGGGGCGCGTGGCCTGGCAGTACATCCAGGACGTAGCGGGAAAGACGGGCACCAAGCTCACGCCCAAATAGCGAAGGCCCGGCATTGCTGCCGGGCCCAAGCTTGCAGAGGATCTTACGTACTCTAGTTCGATGCGGTTGTGGACGCCAGGAACTTCAAGGGGTCCATGGCGGTTGCGCCTTTGCGAACTTCAAAGTGCAATTGCGGGCTGGAAACGGAACCGGTCTGGCCGGCCTTGGCAATGACATCGCCACGCTTGACGATGTCGCCACGTTTCACAAACAATTCCTTGGCATGGGCATAGGCGGTGACCCAGCCGCCTTCGTGGCGGATGAGAACAAGGTTGCCGTAACCCTTCAACTCGTTGCCGGCATAGGCCACGACGCCGCTTTCGGCGGCACGGACGCCGGTGCCTTCAGGCACGGCAATGTTGATGCCTTCGTTCTTCAGGCCGTTTGGCTTGGCGCCGTAATCCGAAATAATCTTGCCCTTGACCGGCCAGCGCATGCTGCCCATGGTGGGTGCGGCATCGACTGCTGCGACTTGCTGCTGAACCGGCTTCACGACTGGCACTTCGTCGTCCATTTCCAGCGCGGGCTTTTTCAGCGCGACATTCTGTTCAATATCATCGGTTTCGATCGGTTCGTCAGCGGATGCAATCTGCTCGCCTTCATCGGGCGCTGGAACTTTTGAAACAATTGACTTGGCGGTTCCTCCTGGCAGGCGAAGGCTTTGGCCGACATTCAGGGTCTGGTCATGGGGCAAGTCATTCAGGTCAGCAATTGCGTAAGGAGACACGCCGTATTTGCGACCAAGCGAGAACAGGGTTTCACCACCGCGGACAGTATGCCTGCCGCCAGAGGCCTTCTTCACCGGCTCATCGGAAGCGAAATCATCCTGTGGCTCAAATGATGGTTTTGGCGCCCTAGCCTGCGCAACGCCGGGGATGCGCAGAACGCGCCCGGTGCTGACCGTATAGGGAGGCGAAATTCCATTGGCCGCTGCCAGCTGGGCAACGGTCACGCCATTGGCCCGCGAAATTGAATAGAGCGTCATGCCCTGCTCGACCCGTACGGTGCCGCCTTTGGGAATCGTGGTCGAGTTTTGCCCCACTACAGTTGGCTCTGAATAGCTCGGCTGCTTGTAGGCCGGCTTCTGATAGGTGTAGTTGTTCTTGGGATAGTTCGGCGCTCCGAGCGGCGCGCTTACGAGCGGACGCGAGATGATTTTATCGTCGCCGGAGGATTCATAGGATGGCGCGTAGGTGGTGCGTTTCTTGGGAACCGATGCGGTGTAGACCGGATCTGCATCCGACGGATTGCCAGATGACGAATTATCGGCAAAGCGCTCGACTGAATTCGAGCATGCAGCCAGCATTACCGCCAGGGCCGCCGAAGCCAGAATGTTGAACTTTGAGAGCCCTTTTGGGGCGCTTGAATCGACACGCATACGCGAACTCCACCTACGAACTTACCGGCCGATAATGGCGTGTTCAGGTTAATGGAGCGTTTATGGCCAGCGCCTCTGCGGGCTATCCCGATAATAATTCTGCATTATTCGACGACGACAGTGGCGCCGATTTCAACCCGGTTGAAGAGATCAATCACTTCGTGATTCATCATGCGAATACAACCGGAGGAGACGGCCCTGCCGATGCTCCAGGGCTGGGTGGTGCCATGAATGCGGTATTCGGTATCGCCGATGTAGAGGGCCCGGGCGCCCAGGGGATTCTCAGGCCCGCCCGCCATGAAGGCGGGAAGGACGTGACCTTTTTTTGCCTCGCGTTCAATCATGACCTTCGGCGGGCGCCAGTCAGGCCACGCTGCCTTGCGGGTAATCTCGTCCTGACCGGTCCAGGTAAAACCTTCGCGGCCCACACCCACCGGATACATGATGGCCTTGCTGTCGGGGAGCACGTAGTACAGGCGGCGCTCAGCAGTTCTGATCAATATGGAACCCGGCTCCATGGGCTCATAAAAGTCCACGATCTGGCGCGACGTTCCGGGCGCTTCCTGCGGGCTGTACAGGCTCGCAGTCTGACTGCCTGTCATGCCACCGTAAATCTTGAACATGCCGGGATCGAACTTGATCTGCCCGGCGAAAACCGGCGGGCCCATCAAAACGCAGCAGGCGGCCAAAGCCGCCAAGAAATTCTTACGCATACTCACCTACCTCGGCACAATCCGTTGCCGCATTTTCAATTGTGACGCAGGAGCGTTAAGACCTACTTAATCTCCCGGCCCTCGGCAAAGCCTTTCAACTTGCGCAGCATTGTCGCGGCGCTGAGATGGCTGCTCGGGTGGCGCCACTTCACCGCAAGTTCAGAAATGGGCTTCAGTACGAAGATGCGATCGGCAATGCCAGGATGGGGCAGAACCAGGTTTTTCGTAACGCGCACGATGCCGTGATAGTCGATGATGTCCAGATCGAGTGTGCGCGGTCCCCAGCGCGTCTTTCTACGTCGTCCTGCTGCTTTTTCTATGGTGTGGAGTTTCTGCAGCAAGGCCAAGGGTGCGAGATGGGTTTCGATTTGGGCGACTGCGTTCACAAAAGGCGGCTGGTTGGGTTTGCCGAATGGTGCGGTAAGCAGGAGGCGTGACGCCTCGACAAGTTTGAGGCCATCGTGATCCAGGGCCCGCAAGGCGTGCTGCACGCTTTGTTGCGGAGTGCCCCAGGGGCCTGACATATTACTGCCTAATGCGATGAGGATCATGGTGCTGGGTATTTGGTTTGCTAGCCCTTGTCACGCATCAGCCGGGATTTTTCCCTGCTCCAGTCGCGGTCCTTGATGGCATCGCGCTTGTCGTGGAGATTCTTGCCTTTGGCCAGAGCAATGTCAATTTTGGCCCGTCCCCGCGGATTGAAGAAAATCTTCAGTGGAATGATCGTCAGCCCTTCACGGGTAACACCGACCGAAAGTTTCTGGATCTCCTTGGCGTGGAGCAAAAGCTTGCGCGGGCGTTTCGGATCGTGGTTGAAGCGGTTGGCCTCACGGTATTCGGGGATATTTGAATTCAGAAGATAGAGTTCACCCTTCTTCATGGTGGCGTAGGCCTCAGCCAGGTTGGTGCGGCCTTCGCGCAAGGATTTTACTTCAGAGCCTTGCAGGGCCAGCCCGGCTTCAAAAGTTTGAAGAATTTCATATTCATAGCGAGCCCGGCGGTTGTCGGCCACCACCTTGATCCCGGTCTGCTTGCGTGCCGCTTTTGCGCCACCGCTCTTTGAGGACATTTCAGTTCAGCAGCCCTGCATGAACCATGGCAGCCCGCACCGTCTTCCTGGTCGATTCCATAACAGGTATCAATGGCAAGCGGGTGTCCGGCAAGCAATGGCCAAGCAAGCTCACGCCATATTTTACAGGGCCAGGACTTGATTCAACAAACATGGCATAGTGCAAAGGCATGAGCCGGTCCTGGAGCTTCAGGGCCGCGGCAAAGTCTCCACTCAAGGTGGCGGCCTGAAATTGCGCGCAAAGGCGCGGCGCCACGTTCGCTGTCACTGAAATGCAGCCCACGCCGCCATGGGCGTTAAATGCCAAGGCCGTTCCATCTTCGCCCGAGAGCTGGATGAATTTCTCGCCCGAGGCAATGCGTTGCAGGGAAGGCCGTGTCAAATCAGCAGACGCATCCTTGGTGCCAACAATGTTGGGCACGTCCTTGGCCAATCGCGCCAGCGTTTCAACTGAGATGTTGGCCACGGTGCGGCCAGGCACATTGTAAACAAAAATCGGAATCTTCACGCTTTCAGCCACGGCGCGGAAATGCGCGTACATGCCGTCCTGTGTCGGCTTGTTATAGTAGGGCACCACCACAAGGGCCGCATCAGCACCGGCCTTCTCGGCATGGACCGTATATTCAATGGCTTCGGCGGTATTGTTCGAACCGGTACCGGCGATGACCGGCACCTTGCCGCCGGCCTCTTCAATGCAGATTTCGACGACGCGCTTGTGCTCGGCAGGCGAAAGAGTTGGCGATTCGCCCGTGGTGCCGACCGGCACGAGGCCATTTGTGCCCTCTTTGATCTGCCAGGCCACAAATTTCCGAAAAGCGGATTCATCCACCTTTCCGTCCTTCATGGGGGTGATCAAAGCCGGAAATGAACCTCTGAACTGCACGACAAGCCTCGTTGTTAAGATATTGGAAACCTTCAGCGGCATACGACTATGCTGTACCGCAACCGGATCTCGGGCACCTTAGACGTTCATATTCGGACCGGCAAGCGATTGCGTTTCGTGCCCTTTTGAGTCGTAAGGCTCGCGAAATTGGGCTATAGAGCGGGTTAAATCGGGCCAGAGGAAACGGAATTTGATGCAGAATCGGGCACTTGGCAGACTGATTATCGGCTCGCTCCTCATGTGCACCGCGGTTGTTTCCGCGGTGGAGGTTTTCACGCCGGCCACCGCCATTGCCGCCAAGAAGGCCACAAATCCTTCGGTTCACGCGATCGAGCTGGCGCTCAAGGGCCATTTCTCGGACGCAGGGCCGCTGGCGCAACGCTCGGGCGATGAAGCCGCGGTGAAGCTGGTCGAACTCCTCTACCTCAGGGACCATTGGGATGACGCGGGCTACAGCCGCATCATGAATTTTCTCAACGCCGCACCCAAATGGCCACTTGCCGAGACAATGCTCAAGCGGGCCGAGCAATCACTGTACAAAAACCGCGAGCCAGCCGACCTCGTATTGGCGCATTTTACCAAGCGCCAACCCATTTCAATTGAAGGAAAGCTGGCACTGGCTCGGGCCAATATTGCCAGCGGCAACAGCCCGGCGGCGCGCGACCTGATCAAGGGGGTCTGGAGTGATCCGGCAGTTGATGCGGCGTTCGAAAAGTCCATAGCTTCGGAATTCGGCGCCCTGCTTGGCGCCGATGACCACAAGCGCCGCGTGTGGCAGATGGTCTATGCACAGGAAACCAACGCGGCCATACGCAATTCGAAACGGCTTGGCGGCGACTATCAAAATGCTGCAAAAGTCGCCCAGGAACTGCTGCGCAATGTTGCAGGGGCCGACAAGAAATATGACAGGCTGCCGGCGGCCATGCGCGAACAACTGGCGATGAAATATGCGCTAGTCCGCTACTTGCGGAAACTGGAACGCTATTCAAAGGCACGGACAATTCTTGCGACAGTTCCGGCGGATGCCGCAACCGGCGCAGGGGCCGACGCCTGGTGGATTGAGCGGCGCATTGTGGTGCGTCATTCGGTTGGTATCCAGCGCCGGGATACGGTGAAGTCCGCCTATCAAATTGCCAAGGCCCATGGTTCGGCCACCGGAGCCAATGCGGTTGAAGGGGAATTCCTAGCCGGCTGGATCGCGTTGCGCTGGTTGAAAGATCCGGAAACGGCGCTGCGGCATTTTACCAAACTTGAAAAAATCGCAGAGTCCCGTACCGAGAAGGCGCGGGCCCAATACTGGATGGGCCGTTCCTATGGCGACCTGGGCGACAAGGCAAAGGCGCGCGAAGTCTATGGCCGCGCCGCCGAACACGCGACAGTCTATTATGGCCAGCTGGCTCGCGAGAAGATCGGGCTTGGCAAGGTTCCTAAAATCATCAAAGGCGGTCAGCCGTCTGCCTCGGCCAAAGCCAGCGTTGCGCGTGATGAGGTGGTCAGGGCATTTGACCTGATGGCCAAGGCGAACGGAAAGACATCTCTGGGCATGTTCGTCTGGTCTTTGGCCAGCCGGTTTAAAAGCGCCGATGAAATGAATGCGGTTGCGGCTCTTATGAAACAACACGGCAATACGACAATGGCGCTGCGGCTTGCCAAAGCTGCCGGCCAGTACGAGGTCGATATTGACGATTGGAGCTACCCGACAAAGGCTTTGCCAAACTGGAAGGCCGTAGGCAAAACTGTTGAGCACTCACTGGTCTATGGCCTGTCGCGGCAAGAGAGCGAATTTGACCCGCGTGCGGGAAGCAAGGCCGGGGCCCAAGGTTTGATGCAAATCATGCCGGGAACTGCCAAGCTCATCACGAAACAGCACGGTTTGCCTTACACGCCCGCCAAATTAATGGGCGATCCGGCCTACAACGTGAAACTCGGTGCGGCGCACCTCGGCGATCTGATAGATGAATACAAAGGATCATATATACTTACCCTGGTTGCCTACAATGCAGGCCCAAGGCGGGTGCGGGAATGGGTTGCAGAGTATGGCGACCCGCGCGGCGGCTCGGTAGACCCCATCGATTGGGTGGAATCCATCCCTTTCCAGGAAACCCGGCAATACGTGCAAAAGGTCTTGCAGAATACGCATGTCTACCGGGCACGCCTTGCGCCCGCCACGATGCGCGGCATGACGGCGGATCTCAGGCGCGGCGGGCGGGCGGCAATCAGCGTTGCCGCAAATGAGGACAATGACACCGAGAAATGTGCCGGCGTTTCCATCGGTGCGCTCATCGCGAGCTGTGAATAACGCTTCCGGTTACAAGCAAATCCATTATCAGTCTAACGACGGCTTGATGCTGTTTGCGCGGGACTACGAGGTTGCGCCGTCGAAGCTCGCTCCCCTGCTCTGCCTTCCCGGCCTCACGCGCAACAGCAGGGACTTCGAAACGATTGCACCATGGCTGGCGCAAACGCGGCGCGTCATTACCGCCGACTTTCGCGGCCGCGGCCTGTCGCAATACGCCGGCGACCCCACAACCTATCGGCCGGATATGGAACTGGCAGATATGATTTCACTTTTGAATTTTCTGAAGATCGAGCGGGCAGCGATCATCGGGACTTCCCGGGGCGGAATCGTTGGCATGCTGATGGCGGCATTTTCCCCTGACAGGCTGGCGGGACTGTTTCTCAATGACGTCGGGCCGGTTTTCGACATCGCCGGATTGCTCCGCATACGGAGTTATCTCGGAGTGCGCAGCAGGTTTGAAACCTGGGATGCGGCCATCAAGAGTCTCAAAGCAATCAACAGCGGTTTTGAAACACTTGCCGAAAGGGAGTGGCAGGCATTTGCGGAACGCTTGTTCAAGAGGGTGGACGGGCTACCCCAGGCTGATTACGATCCGGCTCTGGCCCTCACATTTCCAAGTGTTGAGGACATTGCGGCGGGACGGGTCGCAAACCTGTGGGAGATTTTTGCGAGCACCGAAGGGCTGCCCGTTTCGGTTGTGCGTGGACAGCATTCGGATCTTCTGAGCCCTGGCACTGTCGAGGCCATGAAGCAGAAAAACGCGGGGCTTGACGCGTCGGTCATCCCTGATCGCGGGCATGCGCCATTTCTGGACGAAGCGCCGGCCAAGGAAGCGATCATGCGTTGGCTCAGGCGGGTCGATGCAAGAGAAAAGGGCCGGTAGTCCCGGCCCTTTCCATAGGTGAAGCAGAATTACTTTTTGGTGCGCGTGCCGGACTGGGTTTGGCCGGCCTTGTTCTTCATGCCGCCGGTTCCGAACAGTTTGCTGAATTCCGCTTCCTTGCCCGCCGCCAAAAGCTTGCACTGCCTGGTCCACTCCTCGCGCTTGATGCGGCCATTGAATTTCAGGTGGTCGTCAACCCATTCGATTTCCTCGGGTGTCCAGGCCGCAATCTGGTCAAAATGGAAAAAACCAAGGTTGTGCAGTACTTTCTCGTTCTTCGGACCGACGCCGCTGATTCTCTGGAGCTTGTCCGCCCTGCCGCCTCGGGCAGAGGAAATACCTTTCGGCCTTTCCATTTTCCCGGGCGCCACTTTGGGCTCAGCAGCTCTTGGTGCAACGGGTGCTGCGACATGGGCCACCTTGGCAGGGGCGATTGCAGCAGGCTCCAGGACCTCGGCTTTGGCGTCGCCAAACATCAAACGGGCGAGGTAGCCAAAGATGCAGCCCACGAAAAACGCCAGGAGCATCCAAAGGACTAGTTCCAAGAGATAATGTGACATGCTGATTTCCTTTGTTAGCCCTGGGCCTGATTGTTTTCGCGACTGCAGGTCACCCAGCCCACCCAGATACCGAGCGCCAGACACAACAATACCAGCCACCAATTCTGTTCGACGACTATCCAAGTGTCATTAAAATTGAATACTTCGTTCATGTCTTTTTCCTTATTTCACCAGGGTGATTTCAACACGGCGATTCTTCTGGCGGGCCGCGACGGAATTATCAGTTTCAACGGGCATCGACTCACTGAGGCCCTGTATACGCAACCTCTGTGCTTCAACACCGGCGGCAACGAGAGCATTGACGACAGTCTGGGCGCGCACCTCGCTCAGCGCCTGATTATAGAGCCTGGGGCCAAAAAAATCCGCATGGCCCACAACATCCGCTTCCATCGTAGCACAGCGCTGATCTTTGAGAAGAGCGGCATACTGATTCATCGCCTCAGCCAAGGGCGGCGGCAATTCCGTGTCGTTAAATGCGAAGCGTATGGGATGGGCGGTGCCGAGTTCAGCCAATACACCGGCACAGTCGTAGGCTGGCGGAGTGGGTTCGACTGCGACAGGCTGCTGCGCCGGCGCAGGTTGTTCGACGGCAGCCGGTTGTGGAACTGCAACAGGTTCTGGTTGCTGGCCAAGAGCAGGTTGTGGCGATGGTTGTACTGCGGCAGGCTTGATGTTCACTTCGAACTTGGTTTGATCAAATGACTTCCGTCCCACCTTGTCAGCCGTTTCAACAACGACATCATAGCTGCCGGGTTCAAGGGTTTTTGAAATGGCAAAACTCCAGTTTCCCACGCCATCGGTCGTCAAGTTGTTGTTTCCATCGCCCATTGTGGTTTCCAGCCCGGCGGCGGGAAGAGAAACCTTCAGGCGGATTGCATCACCTTCAGCCCAGGTGCCCTTTATTGTTGCGGGTGTGGCTTCGCCAGCATAAAGCGCAACTGTCGGTGATGCGGGCCCGGCCGCGTCAACAATTATCCTTGAGGAAACCGTGGCCCTCTCGCCTGCAGCATTCACGGTTTCCACCGCAACATCATATTCGCCATCTTTCAGGACTGATTCGGATTTGAGTTGCCAGTTTCCGGCGCCATCGGACGTCAGAGCTGCGTCGGTGCCCAAAACATAGGTTCTGCCCGCCAGGGACACCGACAGTCCGTTGCCGGCCGCCTCAGACCAGGTTCCCGCAAGGGAAGGCCGGGCTTCCATTATGGTGGAGGATGCAAGCGTTGGCGCTGTTGCACTGGCTTCAAGGGGAGCCGGGATAGGAATTGCCGGAGTAAGCGGCTGCTCCGGGATGACAATCGCTGCCGCAAGGACGGATCTTGACGTGTTTCCCGCCTGGTCGCTGGCTTCTACAGTAATATCGTAGGTACCCGGCCGGAGATCAACAACAGGGGCAAAGCTCCAGTTGCCCTTGCCATCGGATTTCAAGTCGGCATCCTTGCCAAGGGTCCAGATCTGGTTTGCCAGATTCGCGCTCAGCGTCGTCGCGCCATCCTCAATCCAGGTTCCGTTGAGGGTAAACGGCCAGTGGATGCCGCTTGCGAGGGGCGTAATGACAGGTGCCGGAGGAGCAACCGTGTCAATGACGAGTTTTTCCGAGGTGATGGTGGCAATGGCGGGGTTTATGC
Organism: Hyphomicrobiales bacterium; assembly: GCA_016792825.1. Classification (GTDB taxonomy): domain Bacteria; phylum Pseudomonadota; class Alphaproteobacteria; order Rhizobiales; family Aestuariivirgaceae; genus Aestuariivirga. Next base: position 1,060 of record JAEUMI010000037.1, on the reverse strand, counting down.
CGTCGGAGACCTCGGCAGTCATGTCGTAGCTGCCGTCAGCCAGGGGGGTGGACGGCTTCAATGTCCAGTCCCCGGCATTGGAGGTGAGCTCCTGGTCGGCTCCGAACGTATAGATCCTGCCCGCGACGTTCACTGCCAGGGTTTTGGCAGCCCCTTCCTGCCAGGTGCCGGTAATTTCCGGCGTGGCACTCTTAGAAAGGAGCGGCTTGATCCGGGGTGGGATGAGGGTGACCGGCGGCGGGGCCACAACCCGCGCATTGCTGATGACGGTGCGGACGCCGTAGACGCCGGCAAGCGCATCCCGAGCAGTATCAATGGCTTGCTGGCTGGGGGCATCGCCGCCGAGGGTGGCGTCCCGGCCATTGAATGATGACACGGCCCAATTGGCACCGATGGCGAAGAGCTGTTCAGTGGCTCTGGCTGAAATATCCCGTATAAGCGTGCTGGTGTTGAGCCAGACCGCAGCCAGGGTTGGCAAGGCGACCATGGGAAGCGCCCAAAGCAGCCATTTCCCTGGACTTGGTTTCCACATTTGTTCCCCCTGTAAGTAATGCTGAAACGGCCCCAACGGGTGGAGCCCGGGCTCACTTGTTTTCAGTTTGTTAGCATCGAAACTGAGTCGCAACCAGAAGGCGGGCGACCTCAAACCGGTTTTGTTAACCATGCGTTAAGTTATTGAACTTGTTACATATAAGCGAGTTATTAAGGGTTCCCCTAAAACTGTTGCCTTTGCGCCACAGATAGCGAAATTCTGGAAAAGTGGTGGCGTTATGCGTTGACCTTAACGGGCAATCGAGTTGATAACATTCTTGTGTGCGAACGAGTCGTGCATTGCCTTCCCTACTCATTGCAGGGGATCGGGGGGCTACTCAACTCCAAGGATTGTGGGAGAATAACAATGAAGACAATGAAAGTAGCACTCCTCGCTACAGCCGCTCTAGCCGCTGTATCGGTTAGCGCTCGCGCTGATGACACTGCTGCCATCAAGGCACAGCTCGAAGCACTTACGGCACGTATTGCCCAGCTCGAAGCAGCTCCTGCTGTTCCGGTTGGCTTTTCG
>JAEUMI010000010.1 GCA_016792825.1 Hyphomicrobiales bacterium | reverse complement strand
TCTCGTGCTCTTTGCCGCCTACACCCAGGACTTGAAGTTCTTTGCTGCAACCGCGGCCCCTGGAACCTTCTTTGAAGGCGTGAACGTCACCTTCGATCTCTCCAACCCCTACGTGGTTGTGGGCCTGATCTTCGGCGGCCTCTTGCCCTATCTCTTCGGCGGCATGTCAATGACCGCCGTCGGCCGGGCCGCCCAGTCCGTGGTGGTTGAAGTGCGCCGCCAGTTCAAGGAACGCCCGGGCATCATGAAGGGTACCGAAAAGCCTGACTATGCCCGCGCCGTGGACCTGCTCACCAAGGCGGCCATCAAGGAAATGATCCTTCCTTCCATGCTGCCCGTGTTCTCGCCCATCGTGGTGTTCTACGTGATCTACGCCATTGCGGGCAAGGAAGCGGGCTTTGCGGCCCTCGGCGCCATGCTCATGGGTGTGATCGTCACCGGCCTCTTCGTGGCCATCTCGATGACCGCCGGCGGCGGCGCCTGGGATAACGCGAAGAAGTCCTTCGAGGATGGTTTCGTGGACTCAAAGGGCGTGAAGCACCTGAAGGGCTCCGAAGCCCACAAGGCCTCGGTCACCGGCGACACCGTAGGCGACCCCTACAAGGACACCGCAGGGCCAGCCGTGAACCCCATGATCAAGATCACCAACATCGTGGCCTTGCTCCTGCTGGCGGTATTAGCGCACTAGTACGTGCCTCCAAGCCAATAGCAAAAAGCCGGGGTGCAATCCCCGGTTTTTTTGTCTTTGCAGCCAGCGTCTATTTGTCAAAGCGCGTGAGAAGCACTTCAATCTTCTCTTTTTCAAGTTCGTCGGGTTGAGCCACAAGCCGTTCTCGTAGTTTGTATATGATTTCTTTTTGCTTTTGTGCATTAGCCGTACTGAACAGGTAGTGAAAAAGCATTTCCGATCCGAGATTCCGGTTGACAGTCTTTAGGAAGCGAAATGCCAACTGAATTTCTGCCTCAATATTTCTATTAGGATTTTCTTGAACGAGATTTAGCGGAGAGACTTTCAGCACAGCTTCAAAAAGTTTATAAGGCTGAAGATATTTTTCGCCGATCTCCACATTTCTTGGCACTCCAAAGGGCAAACTTCCCTCCACGTGAACGCTTCCATTTTCCCAGTACGTGATTTCACGTTCAATACCAGCTGAAAGCTCAACCACCTCAGCACGCCATCCGTTGAAATCTTTCATGGCTTCAATGTGCGAGTGTTCATTAAAGCGGAATACAAGACCATCTGTTACGGGACCGAAAGGTGTTTCGTGAACACACCATTCGATGTGACCGTTTGCGACTAAGTTCAATTCCCAGATGTCACGAGCATTGATGTCACATTGACTGGCCGGGATCCTGACAAGCTCAAATGCGCTCCTGGGATTGAAGCGGCGAAAAACCACAATCCTCTGTGTTGTTGAGGCTAACAAGCTGTTTTCCATGCCGTAGCAGTTGGTGCAGTCAAGAACGATGAATTCAGGCGGCCGACTAAGCGGTTGAATTTGTTGCAGAGCAAGACGCTGTTGAATGGTATTCTCCACTGCATTTGCCGCGAAGAAAGGAATTGCGATTTGAACACCAACTGCGGCGATTGCGCCAATAGCATAGGGTATTCTTTCCGGCTTTGTGAAACCTGCAATCACAACTCCAATTGCCGGTATGGTTGTAATGAACAGGCCCAAAACCAATAGTGGCGCCACAAAGGCGATTGCGAATCCGATTGGGGCAAGTATTGCGCCCAGTATTCCAACAAGCAGCGCACACCCAATTGCGGCGACGCCGGCACCCAAAACCAGCTTAAGGAGAAATTCAAACGTGGCTCTAAATTTCATCGCCGCATAGTGAGATTGGTTGATTAACAATGTGTAACTTCTAAGTTAATGCACTAGGTATTGCTGAGTTTAGGCTGAGCACGTATTCAAGGTTTGTTGCTGGAGTACCCTGAAATCATCTCGCCGTTGAACCGGCCATAGCCATCGGCAGTCGTCTTTAGATGATCGCGCACCGCTTGATGCAGGTCCGGCAGCTTGTGGAATGGCACCGTCGGCAGGGCATGGTGTTCCGCATGAAACGGCATGTTCCACGCCACCAGCCGCACCAGCTTCGTCGTGAAAGTCGTGCGCGTGTTCTCGAACATATTGTCCACATGCGGGCAGTTTGTATGCTCGGCCAAGAGAAAGAGCCGCAGGAACGGTTGGCCAAGGAGGGCAGGGACGATCCACGTCCAGATCATAAGCGGCGATTGCCAGAATACCGACGCAACGGCAAGCAAGGCATAGAGGGCCAGCATCACCCGCGCTTCAGCCGATACGCGGGCCCTGGCTTTCTCCGGCACATAGTCTTCGGCGCCGCGTCCCGTCGCGTTCCTCAGCAAGGTGCGGATTGCCGAGAACCACAGGGGAAGCCCCGACACATGCTTCACGTATCCAATCACCGTGGAGGGTTTGGGAGTAAGAAGTTCCGGATCGCGCGCCGGATCATGCGTATGGCGGTGGTGGGCGAAATGAAAAAAGCGGAACCAGACTGGCGGAATCAAAATCAGAAATCCGCTAATGCTGGAAATCGCCGTGTTGAGGAACGAACTCTTGAACGCCGTTTCGTGAATGCATTCATGCAGCGCCGTAAAAAGAAAAACGATCAGGATGCCCTGCACCGGCAGCAACAGGAACCAGAACGGCGCACGCAGGGCAATCAGGGTTCCGAGAGCGATAATTGCGCCCAGGTGAAAACCGAAGCGCAACAGTCCAGGCCCGTCTTTCCGTTCAATCAGAGAGCTGCGAAGGGCAGGGTCGAGGTTTGTGATCGCTGTCCGGTGATCGATGGCGTCCATAATTGCCAATTTAACACGGCTGGAAAGGCGGGCCAAACCAGACATACGCAACCCCGTTTGCCGCGGCAATTTGGCCATATCGCCCATTCGGCCGAGGATTGACTTCCGGGTCTCATAATTTATAGCCGACTAAATAAGTCGGATTATGGATAAGACAGCATGTTTGCCCAGCAGCGCCTGCATCGGCAGTCATCTTCCTCGAGAAGCATCCCAACCTGCAAACACTAGATCCGTTTGCCATCGGCGAAAACATCAAGGAAGTCCTGCAATGCGGCCTCAAGGCTGAATAGAGCGCCCGCGAACTTTACCGGGAAGCCCACGATGCCTGCCTCGACGCCGGCGATATCGGGTCCATGGAACTTTTCAAGCAATTGCTGCAGGACGAGGAAGGCCATATCGACTTCCTGGAAACTGAGCTTGGCCTGCTCGAGCGGTTGGGCTTGCAGAACTACGTTTTGCTGCAGGCGGAACCAGCGGGCGGCAAGGAAAAATAAGCCAGGCTAGAAGCCGGGTTTCGATCCGAGTATCCCCTTGAAAAGATCCTGAAGGATTGACCGCTCGTTCCCGACAACAGGCGTTTCGCGCGAATTGATATTGATGATGCGGCCATCTTCCAGGCCATATTGGGCAAAGCTGGCCACCTGATCGCCCCTGTCGAAACGCACCGCGATGACCTCGCGGCTCATTTCCTTGGCCTTAAGGAAGGACCGGCTCTCGGTCACGCTCGTGATGTAGTAGTTGCTGTCTCCCTGAAAATTTATGCTTGCAGTCGTTGAAGGGGACCCGAGGATTCCCTCAACCTCCGATCTTGACATGCCTTCTGAAATCTGGCCGAAGGCCCCGGGTTTTGCGAGATAGCCATGGTGGTTTATAGAGGGTGAGCACGATGCAACCAATGTTGCAAAGAAGGCCGCAACCAACCACAGGAAAGCTCGCGCGGGATATATTCTGGTCATGAAAAGCAAACTGAATCCGTCAGGTAAGGGGTTTCACTCGATGGTCTTTTGCCCGACCCGGGCCATTGCGGCAAGTGCATGATAGTAAATCGATTATTCAAAGCGCGTGAGAAGCGGGAAAAACGCCTTTACGAGGCAATTGTGGCTGCCGCGCGGCACGTGCGCTTCTATGAGGATATGGCTGTTGCCGATTCCATCGACGGTCGTTTCGACATGATTGTGCTGCATCTCTTTCTCGTGCTCAATCGGCTGAAAGGGGAAGGAGTGGAGGATATCAGGCAACGTCTGACCGATGAGTTTTTCGCCGACATGGACCGCTCGCTGCGCGAACTTGGCGTCAGCGATGTGGCGGTTGGCAAGAAAGTGCGAAGGATCGCCGAATCCTATTATGGCCGTGTCATGGCTTACGATAGGGCCCTGGCAGTAGGATCCAGCGCGCTGGAGGAAGCTATCAGCCGGAATGTCTACCCTGAAGGAGCATCAGGCGAATCGACCAGGGCAATGACCGGCTATTTTATTGAAGCGGTAAACCGGCTTGCGTCGACGCCCGTGAAGCAGATACTTCTCGGCGAAGTGAGGTTTCCATGAAACAGGTTGTCAATGAATTTTCCCGCCCCCTGATTGTTGACCGGGTTCCAGCCCTTGGCAGTCACGAACGCATCGCCGCCGATGAAAAAGAATGCACCGCCTTGGCAAAGCGTCTGGGGCTTCCAAGAATTCATGCGCTGGGCGGCCTGCTGAAGGCTGAGCCGTGGCGCGGAGGTGGCCTGAAAATTACTGGCACGCTCAATGCCAGGGTTGACCAGGTGTCGGTCATCAGCCTCGAGACCTTCACCTCCGATCTTGAGTTCGCCGTTGAGCGCTATTTTCTGTCGCCACGGGCCGGCAAGCCGGGCGATGAAGAGGATGTCGATATCATTGAAAATGGCAGTGTTGATTTGGGTGAAATTTTGGCGGAGACTATGGCACTGGAACTTGATCCCTATCCCCGCAAGGCTGGTGAGGCGTTCAACGATATTGAAGAACAGCCGGAGCCGGCAAAAGTTTCTCCCTTCACCGCCCTTTCAAAGCTGAGGCGTTCCTGATCAAAGAGGCAAATTCTACTGAAAAAATAAAGAGTTGTTTCCCTAAGGATTGCCTTTATTTTCACGACTCAGGGGAGTTTCCATTACATTTGCTGAATAAACCGGCGGCACGTGAGATTGCGGGATAATGACAAGCGAACTGACAATAGCATTGGATGCAATGGGCGGCGACGCGGGGCCGAGCATTGTGATTCCGGGAGCCGAGCTCGCAGCGATCCGCCACCCAACCTATAGATTCCTGTTATTCGGGGATCGGGCCATCCTGGCGCCCCTGTTGGAGCGCCATCCCAAATTGAAGGCCAGGGCCGAGATCCGCCACACCGATGTGGCCGTGAGCATGACCGAGAAACCGAGCCAGGCCCTGCGTCGTGGCCGTGGCAAGAGCAGTATGTGGCAGGCCATAGATGCCGTGCGCACGGGCGAAGCCCAGGCCGCCGTGTCCGCCGGCAATACCGGCGCCCTCATGGCCATGTCGCGCTTTGTGCTGAAAACCCTGCCGGGCATCTCCCGCCCCGCCATTGCGGCGATCTGGCCAACACTTCGCGGCGAAAGCATTGTCCTCGACGTGGGCGCCACCATTGGCGCCGATGCGTCCCAGTTGGTTGAATTTGCCATCATGGGCGAAGCCATGGCGCGCTGCCTTTTTGGCCTCACCCGTCCCACCGTGGGTTTGCTGAACATTGGCGTTGAAGAGGTCAAAGGGCTGGAACAGGTGAAGGACGCCGCAAGGCTGCTGCGCGAAATGAGCCTGCCCATGGAATATGTGGGCTTTGTCGAAGGCGATGATATTGGCAAGGGCACCGTTGATGTGGTGGTGACCGAAGGCTTCACCGGCAATATTGCGCTGAAGGCCGCGGAAGGCACCGCCAAGCAGGTGGCGACCTATCTCAAGCTTGTTTTGAACCGCACCTGGATGTCCAAACTTGGCGCCGTTCTGGCCAGTGGCGCTTTCACGGCGCTCCGTGACCGCATGGATCCACGGAAACACAACGGCGGGGTCTTTGCCGGCCTCAACGGGGTTGTGGTGAAAAGCCATGGTGGCACCGATGAACTGGGCTTTGCCACTGCCATTGACGTGGCAATTGAAATGGTGCGCAATGGCCTGGTCAAGAAAATCGCCGAAGATGTCGCCGAGATGAACGCCATAATTGAGCCGGTTGCGCAGGTGGCGGAGTGAGTGGTGTTATGTTGAGAACAGTTATTGAAGGTGTGGGCTCCGCGCTGCCGAGGCGGATCATGACCAATGCCGATATCAGCAAGATTGTTGACACCACTGACGAATGGATCGTCGAACGCACCGGCATAAGGGCGCGCCACATCGCCGCCGAGGATGAGACGACACGAACCCTGGCGGTGCAGGCCGCCCGCAATGCTCTTGCGCATGCCGGTCTCACGCCCGCTGACATTGATCTCGTCATTGTGGCAACCTCCACGCCCGACAGCACCTTCCCTGCAACCGCCACACAGGTCCAAGCCGATCTCGGCATTGCCCGCGGAGCAGCATTTGATGTGCAGGCCGTTTGCTCAGGCTTTGTGTATGGCCTGACCATTGCCGACAACTTCATTCGCGGCGGCCAGTCTCAATGCGCGCTTGTCATTGGCTCTGAAACCTTTTCGCGCATTCTCGATTGGAATGACCGCGCCACTTGCGTACTCTTTGGCGATGGCGCAGGGGCAGTTGTGGTGCGTGCCGGGAAAGGTGGGGGCACCAATGCCGACCGTGGCATTCTCGGCTGCCATATCCATTCCGACGGCCGCTATTGCGACAAGCTCTATGTTGATGGCGGGCCTTCAACCACCAAGACCGTGGGGCACCTGCGCATGGAGGGCCGCGAGGTCTTCAAGCACGCCGTGATCAACATTGCGGCCGTCATGGATGAGGCCATAAACAAGGCTGGCCTCACCCCCATGGACATTGACTGGTTTGTTCCCCACCAGGCGAATCGCCGTATTTTGGAAGGCACGGCCAAAAAGCTTGGGGTTCCCGAAGAACGGATCGTGATGACCCTGGACCGTCACGGCAATACCTCTGCCGCCTCGATTCCCTTGGCTTTTGATGCTGCCGTAAAGGATGGCCGCATCAAGCAGGGCCAACTCGTGCTGATGGAAGCCATGGGCGGCGGCTTTACCTGGGGGGCGGTTCTTGCCCGGTTTTAGAGCGAGTCGTAAGTCTTTGAGTTTTAATAATTTTATATTGACCCAACCGTTTGACCGACATAACTTACGGGGGCTCTTGCAAGGGGAAAAACATGGCAAGCAAGACTCTGACACGTGCGGACTTAAGTGAAGCGGTGCATCGGGATATTGGATTGTCGCGCACCGAATCGGCCGAAATGGTGAAGTCTGTTTTGGATCTGGTTTCAACCGCCCTGGTGGAAGGTACGTCGGTTAAGCTTTCTTCCTTTGGCACGTTCATGGTACGCCACAAGAAAGGCCGCATCGGGCGCAACCCAAAGACTGGTGAAGAGGTGCCCATTACGCCGCGCCGCGTAATGGTTTTCCGCCCAAGCCAGGTGATGAAGAACATCATAAATGGACTTGAGCCGGGCAGTGATGATTGAGTATCTCTTTACGGCGAATCGGAGATAGTCCTTGGAAAAGTCACCTGAAGCATTCCGCACCATTAGCGAAGCGGCAGAAGAGCTTGATGTTCCCCAGCATGTTCTGAGGTTCTGGGAAACCCGTTTTGCCCAGATTAAGCCCATGAAGCGGGCTGGCGGCCGGCGCTATTACCGCCCCGCCGACCTCGATCTGCTGAAAGGCATCCGAAGCCTTCTCTATAGCGACGGCTACACCATTCGCGGACTGCAGCGCATCCTGAAGGAAGAGGGTGTTGCTTATGTCTCCGGCGTGGGCCGCGGTGAAATCGTTGCCCGCAAGCGTGACATGGAACTGGACGGCGTGCCACGGCCTGGCCAGACCCAGATCGCCCCGCGCTTTCGCGGCTCGGCCCCGCTGCCCGGAAGGGCCCCTCTGGCCCGCCATGGCAGCAGCGTCGGCGAGGCCCCGGTCTTGGTGCACAAGCTGTCCGACATGCAGGCCGATGCCTTGAAGGCCGCCCTGCGCGACCTGGGCGATGCCCGGAAACTGCTGGATCCCACCTCGCGGATTTGACCGGTTCTTCGCAATACAAAATAAAGACCGCCTGTTTATTGCTATTCCTTTCAAGTCCGGAAAAGGCACCCTAGGCATGTCCCTTTGGCGAACAATTCTTATGGCGGTCAATCTCCTCGGTGTGAGATTGGGCGGCGCCGCCATTGGCCTTTTAAGCCAGATTCTGCTGGCCCGGCTCCTCTCCCAGCATGATGTGGGTGTCGTCTTTCTGGGCATGAGTGCCGCCGCCTTCATCAGCCTCCTGATCACTGGCGGCTACCCGATCCTGGCGATAACCTGTTTGCCCCGCTATTACGCGCTCGGGAGAAAAAATCTCGTTCACGCCTTCCACGCCGCATTCCTGCGCGACAGCTTGTGGATTTCGCTCACCTCGTTCGCACTTGCTGCCGTGGCCTATTTCTGGTTGCCCCTTAACGATGGTTTGAAGATCGCATTGCTCTTCGGCTGCCTTTCAGCTCCGGCTTCAGCGCTCATCCGCATGAACGGATCCATCGCCAATTCGGTCAGGCGCTATGCGCTGTCTTATGTTCCAGATTTTCTCTATCGTCCCGGGCTCTTGCTGGCTTATCTGGTCTTCGCCTGGGCCGTGGGGTTTCACTTGAGCATTGCCCATGTGCTGTGGGCGTTCGCGATCACGAACACGATTGTTGCCCTTGCCCAGGCCTGGCTCATTGGTGAGGATGGAGCACGCTCAGGCCTCAAATGGTCGGGCCGGCACAATATGGCGCCCGTATTGCGCGGCCGGGCGGCAGCGCTGGTCATTGTTGGCATTGTTACGGCTTCCTTTGCCGACGTTGTCACCCTTATCGCGGGCTTTTTCCTGAACACGGCGGATGTGGCCGTTGTCGGTGTCACCATCAGGCTGGCAGCCCTGGCGGGCTTCATCACCCAGGCAACCCAGCAGTTCATCCTGCCTGACCTGACCGCGGCCATGACGCGGGGCACCTCCCAACAGGTTCACGCTCTTCTCTTGCGTATTAACATGATCGCGCTTGCCGCTATATTGGCCGGTGTCGTGGGCGCGCTGCTGCTGGGTCCCTGGGCCTTGAGCATATTCGGCTCCGAATACCAGGCGGGCCATTGGCCCTTGGTGTTGTTCATGGTCAGCCAGGCTTTCCGCGCTGCCAGCGGCATGAACCAGCACCTGCTGTCCCTTGCCGGCTTCCAAATCAAAACGGCTGGGTCTTGCCTGGTCGCGATGGCAATTCTGGTCGGCGCAACGGCTTTGTTCACTCCGGGCCATGGTGTCATGGGAATAGCCTATGCGGTGTTGATCGCCGATGCGGTGTGGGCGGGGCTCCTAGCCCTCCAGACACAGCGCCTGACTGGCAGGCGCGGCGACATCATTGGCGTATTGCTCGAGAAAAGATCCTGAAAGGCCTGGCCATAATCAGCACTTTCGCTTTCCGGAGCGGGATGCTAACTAGCCCCTTAGTCGGAGCGTAGCGCAGCCCGGTAGCGCACTATTCTGGGGGGATAGGGGTCGCGGGTTCGAATCCCGCCGCTCCGACCAGCCTCCGCTCTTCGAGCTTCGGCTCGGCACGCCAGAGGCGGGCCGAACGGGGCGAGAGAAGAGCGAGGCTGTCACGCCGAAGTGCAAAGCACGAAGGCGGACCGGGGCAACATGTGAAATACGTTTACATACTTCAAAGTTTGACAAATCCCGAGCGGTACTATGACGGGATCACAGATGATTTGAAATCAAGGCTGCAGCAGCACAATGCAGGTGAGGTATTCCATACGGCTAAATACAAGCCATGGAGAATCAAGACCTACTTCGCATTTGATGAACCGGATAAAGCTTACAAGTTCGAAAAATACTTGAAATCAGGTTCCGGAAGAGCTTTTGCCAATAAGCATTTTTGATCAAAGAGTTACAGGTCCTGTCGGCTTTTGTACGTAGGCGATTGATGCTGCGAACAGGCCCCACATCATGCCGAGCATCCAGTAAAAATGCCGCCAGTGATCCGTATCGATCTGCACACCTTGGAAGATGGTTGCGAGCAGGGGGCAGAACACCACAACTGCCCAGTTCTGCCACGGCGTCCGCATGAGGACTGTCTTGAATCCGATAGTGATCGTGCTGAGCATCAGCAGCAGATATGAGATGCCGCCAAGCCAGCCATAGGAGGCGAAGGCATTGATGTAGACGCTGTGCGGATCCTGTCCGAAGATTTTATGGAAATAGAGGGGCCCGAACCCCAGAGGCTGCTCGAGCAGAAGGGGGATGCTGTTGAGCTGATTTCCGAAGCGGCCCTTTTCACCGGAGTCATAGTCCTTGGCGAAGGTGAAGCGGTCGAGAAACAGGTCGCGGATGCCTTCAACAGAAAGCAGCATGGCGAGCAGGACGGCAAGCCCGACGATTCCGAACAGCGTAATCAGGATGATGCGGGTTCGTGTCCCGACAGCAGGTGTGAGAATGAATGTGAGGGTTACCATCAGGGTGGTGGCGAACAGGAAGCTTATCCATGCACCGCGCGAGAAGGCCAGAAACAGCGCGGCCAAAATGATGAACAGGCCGATCATGGAAATGAATTTGTGGCGCTGAGTTCCCAGCAGGAAGCTCTGCACCAGCATGACGCCAGGAAACAGAAGGTAGGTGGCAAATACGTTTGGGTCCTTGAAGGTTCCAACCGCCCGCCAATACAGGGAGAATTCCGAGCCAAGCCCCGCAACATTGAAATAACCCAAAACGCCAAGGGCCGATGCAATCACCGCGGCAATGATCAGGGCGTTCCTGATAATGGCCATGCGGCGGAGGGGATTATTGGCGACATAGAAGGCGAAGAACACGGCTGAGGCAGCCATGTAGAACGATGTGATGACAAACATCCTGGCCTTCTCGTCTCCGGCGACCTGCAAAAAACTGAAGAAGCCGCCCAAGTTATAGAGAAGCAGAAACAGGATCAGCGGTACATGGACGGAGCTGAGTGTCAGGCCCGAACCCAGGAAACACGCCAGCACCACAATAAACAGCAGGTCCGCAGGAGCAGGTTCAATCGCCACATAAAAACTGGAGGCAAACATCAGCCAAACGAGGACCGCCCTCACTTGCGTAAGGGTAACGCCTATGAAGCGCACGTCAGTCGGCGGAGGAGCCATGTGAGCAACGGAGGTCAAGACCGATTCTCCTTGTGCGCTAGCAGGCGCTGGTAAAAGTCAGTCAAGTTCCGCGCCATTGTTTCCGCGTCAAATGCGACCCTGGCAGATTCAGACAATGTCTTGGCGTCTTGGGCAAGGACCACGGGAATGGCAAGGGCCATTTCGATGTGCCGCGCCAGTGCGTCGGGATTATCCGGGGGGCACAGGTTTTTTTCCGGCAGGATCTCGGCAATACCCCCCACGTCACTCGCAATCAGGGGAACCCGCCCCGCCACGGCTTCGAGCACGACATATGGAAATGACTCGGCCCTCGACGGCAGAACCAGCAGTCTCCCGCGCTTCAACGCCTGGGCTGTTGGCAGCCTGCCGGGAAATGCCACTGACGTTCCGAGACCCAGTGTCTCTGCCAGTTTCTTAAACGCCTCGATGTCGGGGCCATCCCCGACAACGCAGGCTGTAAGCGCCCGCTTGCGCCGGACAAGAGCAAGCGCCTTGAGCAGGACGTCCACGCCTTTGATGTAGCGCATGTCGCCCACGTAAAGGACATCGGCTGCAACAGCGTCGGGCTCGATGACGCTGAATTCCTCAGGCCACAGCCCATTGTGAACCACCGTGTTGGGTTTGCCGCCGATGCCGATCTTCTTTGCAAAACTCCGTTGCTCGAACGCGCAGACGAAAATCAGTCCACTGCCGATGCGTGCGAGGAGCCATTCGGTGACCAGGAAGACAAACCCGGGGAAAGCCAGCCAGCGGTAATGCAGACTGCCCCCATGCGGCGTGTAGACTGACGGAACGCCGAGAGACCGCGCGCCCAGCCGCCCATAAAGGCCGCCTTTCGCGCCATGGCCATGAATGATATCCACCCCCAGCTTTTGCGCCTGCCTTCGTGTGGCAGTTACCGCCGAAAAATCGCCAAGGCCGGGCAGGCGGGAAATCTCGATGCGCTCTATCCCGAGCGAACAAAAAGGCGCAACGTTGCCAAGCAACTCAGAAGCCGCACTCCCGCCAGT
>JAEUMI010000348.1 GCA_016792825.1 Hyphomicrobiales bacterium | reverse complement strand
CCATTTCAATGTCTTGCGCGGCTGGATCGGCGGCCATATCGGCCAGGCCGGCGTCAAGGTCGTCGGTGATTTCGTCGGAAACTACAAGGACGGGCGGCCATCCGAATATGGTCTCCTGTCCCTTTTCGATCCCGTGAACGGTGCGCCCACCGCCATTATCGATGCAACCGGCCTCACCGATATGCGCACCGGCGCCATCACTGCCATCGGCGCAAAGCATCTCGCCCGGAAGGGCTCAAGAATACTGGGCCACATCGGCGCGCGCGGGACCGCTTACTGGAACGTTAGGCTGCTGGACCGTCTTTTCAATTTCGACGAGATCCGGGTTCATTCCAGGCGGCCGGAAAGCCGGGACGGTTTTGCGGCGCGCCTGTCCGCTGATCTTGGCAAGAAAGTCGTTGCCACCCAGGATTGGCAATCCTGTGTCGCGGGAGCCGATATCGTGGTGGAGGCCTCGCGCCTTTCAGCTCCCACGCCGATGCTGAAAACCGAATGGGTCAAGAAAGGCGCGCTGGTCATCCCCTATGGAACCATGAGCGCCGTTGAACTGAGCCTCACCGACATCATGGACAAGATGGTGGTTGATGACTGGGGCCAGTGCAAATCAGGAAAATTCGGTTCGCTGCGCGCCCATGTGGAAGCAGGCAAGCTCAGCGAAATAACCCTCCATGCCGAACTCGGCCAGATCGTTGCTGGCCTGAAAGCCGGGCGGCAGGGTGACGATGAAACCATTCTCTTCTGGCATCGCGGCCTTTCCCTATCCGATATCGCCCTTGGCCATGCCATGCTGGAGAAAGCAAGAAAACGAGGCGTAGGCCAGCGCCTGAGGTTCTATTGATGCAGAAGCTTCACCTCGATGGCAGTCACATTTCGCTGCTGCGCTATGTCGAACTCGCCAATGGCCCCGTGGCGATCACCCTGGCCCCGGTGATCCGCGAACGGCTCGTGCGCGCCCGGGAAATTGTCGCCCGTTATGTGGCAGGAGACCAACCCGTCTATGGCCTCAATACCGGCCTTGGCGGCAACCTCAAGCACCGCATCGAAGCCGGGGATATTCCCGCCTTCCAGGCGCAATTGCTGCTGGCCCGCAGCGCCGGCGTCGGCCCCTATTTACCCGAATGGATCAGCCGCGCCGCCTGGCTCTCGCGCATCATCGGTGCTGCGCGCGGCGCCTCGGGCCTGTCGCTCACCACGTTTTATCTGATGTTGGCCATGGCCGAGCGCGGACTTTCCCCCGCCGTTCCAACCTACGGTTCGATCGGCACGAGCGACCTCGTGCTGGCAGCCCAGATGGGTGCAACCCTGATTGGCCAGGGTGAAGTATGGGACAATGGAAGTTGCCGCCCGGCGGCGGAGGCCCTTCGCACCCACGGGCTTGAGCCCATCGAACTGGCCCCGAAGGATGGCCTGGCGCTGGCCAATAATTCGAGCCTCTCCATTGCCCTTGCCGCCCGTGCCCTCAGCGAAGCACGCAGCACCATGGATCTGGCGCAGGCCGTCACCGTGCTGTCCGGCGAAGGCTACGGCATGAACCCTTCGATTTTTGAGGCCCGCATCCATGCTCTGCGCCCCGCCGCCGGCCAGGAACAGGCCGCCGCCTGGTTTCGCGCCGCCCTTGAAGGCTCATCTCTTTATGCAAGCGGGTCACCACGTTCAGTCCAGGACGCTCTGAGC
>JAEUMI010000333.1 GCA_016792825.1 Hyphomicrobiales bacterium | reverse complement strand
GGCGCGGTTAAGCTCAAGGACCGCCAGCCCTTGCGTTTCGAGGCCGCCAATGCCGGGGGAAAATGGAACGTCATTGATCCTTATTCCTTCGGGCCGGTGCTGGGACCGCTTGACGACTACTACGTGGCGCAGGGCACGCATCTGCGGCTCTACGACAAGATGGGAGCCCATGTCATTTCCCACGAGGGCGCCACGGGCGTGCATTTTGCCGTGTGGGCGCCCAATGCGCAACGCGTCTCGGTGATCGGTGATTTCAACGACTGGGACGGCCGCAGGCATGTGATGCGCAAGCGCATGGGCACGGGCGTGTGGGAGATCTTCCTGCCCGGACTTGCCGAGGACGTGAAATACAAGTTCGAGATCATCGGCGCTGGCGGCGTCCGCCTGCCGCTCAAAGCTGATCCTTTTGCCTTTGCGGCGGAGCTGCGGCCGAACACGGCGTCGGTGGTTGCAAGCATTGAAAATTTCCAGTGGACGGACGGCGACTATCTCACGGCGCGGGCCCAACGCGATGCGCGGCGTTCGCCCATGTCCATCTACGAGGTGCATCTGGGATCGTGGCGCAAGAAAGACGGCAACGGATTTCTGAGCTACGACGAATTGGCAAGCGATCTCGTGAACTATGTGCGCGAGCTGGGATTCACCCATATCGAACTGCTGCCCATCTCGGAGCACCCCTATGATCCTTCCTGGGGCTACCAGCCCACAGGCCTTTATGCGCCAACCTCGCGCTTTGGCGACCCGGAAGGTTTTGCGCGCTTCGTGAATGCGGCTCATGCGGCGGGCATCGGCATCATTATCGACTGGGTTCCGGCGCATTTCCCGACGGACGAATTCGGCCTGGCAAATTTTGACGGCACGGCGCTTTACGAGCATGCGGACCCGCGCAAGGGCTTTCATCCCGACTGGAACACGGCGATCTATAATTTCGGCCGCACCGAGGTGCAGAGCTTTCTCATCAACAATGCGCTCTTCTGGCTGGAAAAGTATCACATTGACGGGCTTCGCGTAGATGCGGTGGCCTCGATGCTCTATCTCGACTATTCGCGCAAGAGCGGCGAATGGATTCCCAATGAACGCGGCGGCAACGAGAATCTTGAAGCGATCGCATTCCTGAAACGGATGAACGAGGTGTGCTACGGGACGCATCCCGGCATCATCACCATCGCCGAAGAGTCCACGGCGTTCCCCGGCGTTTCACAGCCCTCCTACAGCGGCGGCCTGGGTTTCGGCTTCAAGTGGAACATGGGCTTCATGCACGATACGCTGCAATACATGTCGCGCGATCCCATTCACCGGCGGCATCACCACAATGACCTGACCTTCGGCCTGCTCTATGCCTTCACGGAGAATTTCGTGCTGCCCCTGTCGCATGACGAAGTGGTGCACGGCAAGGGATCGCTGTTGAGCAAGATGGGCGGCGACACCTGGGCCAAGTTTGCTGGGCTCCGCGCCTATTACGCCTTCATGTGGGCCTACCCTGGCAAGAAATTGCTGTTCATGGGCCAGGAATTCGCGCCCTGGGATGAATGGAGCGAAGCCCGGAGCCTGGACTGGCACCTGCTCGGCTTCGAGCCGCACAAGGGGGTCCAGACGCTTATTTCCGACCTGAACAAGCTCTACACATCGAGCCCCGCCATGCATGGCCGGGACTGCGAGGGCGAAGGCTTCCAGTGGCTGATCGCCGACGACTATACGAATTCGGTTTTCGCCTGGGTGCGGTGGGCGGGCGAGGCGCCACCCATCGTTTGCATTTCAAACCTGACGCCGGTGCCGCGGGTTGGCTATGGCGTGCCGCTGCCGCGGGCCGGGCGCTGGATCGAGAAGATCAATTCCGATGCCCTGGCCTATGGCGGCACGGGGCTGGGCAATGGCGGCAGCGTCGTGGCGGTCGCAAAGGAAACGGCGGGGCAGCCGGCCGGGGCCATCGTAACCTTACCGCCAATGGCGACCTTGATTTTGGAATTTTCAGCGACATAATCAAAAAACGTTTGGGAGGACAAATTGGCAGAACCCCGCAGGACCGCACCGCTCGCCCGTGACGCCATGGCCTATGTTCTGGCGGGGGGGCGCGGCAGCCGCCTGATGGAACTCACCGACCGGCGGGCCAAGCCTGCGGTGTTTTTCGGCGGCAAGTCGCGGATCATCGATTTTGCCCTGTCCAACGCCCTCAATTCCGGCATCCGGCGCTTTGGCGTTGCCACGCAATACAAGGCCCACAGCCTGATCCGGCATCTGCAGCGGGGCTGGAACTTCCTGCGGCCGGAACGCAACGAGAGCTTCGATATTCTGCCCGCCAGCCAGCGCGTGTCGGAGGACCAGTGGTACAACGGAACCGCCGATGCGGTGCACCAGAATGCCGACATCATCGAAAGCTACGGCCCGCAATACATGGTGGTCCTGGCGGGCGACCATATCTACAAGATGGATTACGAGCAGATGCTGCAGCAGCATGTGGACCAAGGCGCCGACGTGACGGTGGGCTGCCTCGAGGTGCCGCGCATGGAGGCCACAGGCTTTGGCGTGATGCAGGTTGACGACAAGGACAGGATCGTTGCCTTCGTCGAGAAGCCCAAGGACCCGCCGGGCATTCCGGGCAATCCGGAGCATGCACTGGCGTCCATGGGGATTTATGTCTTCAACACGAAGTTCCTGCTTGATCTCTTGCGGGAGGACGCCGCCAACAAGAACTCCTCGCATGATTTCGGCAAGGACATCATTCCGCACATCGTGAAGAACGGCAAGGCGGTGGCGCACCGTTTCACGCAGTCCTGCGTGCGTTCAACCAAGGAGGCGGCGGCCTATTGGCGCGATGTGGGAACGGTTGATGCCTATTGGGAAGCCAATCTTGATCTTTGCGACATCCTTCCGGCGCTGGATCTTTACGACAACAACTGGCCGATCTGGACCTATGGCGAGGTGACGCCGCCGGCCAAATTCGTCCATGACGAGGATGGCAGGCGCGGCATGGCCGTATCATCGCTGGTGTCGGGCGGCTGCATCGTGTCGGGTGCTTCGCTCAAGCGCTCGCTCCTGTTCACCGGGGTGCGGGTGAATTCCTACACGCATGTCGAGGATGCAGTGGTCATGCCCTATGTGGAGATCGGGCGGAATGCCAGGCTGAAAAAGGTTGTTATTGACCGCGGCGTCGTGGTTCCAGACGGACTGGTTGTGGGCGAGGATCCGGTGGCCGACGCCCAGCGCTTCAGGCGTACCGAAAATGGCGTCTGCCTCATCACCAAGCCGATGATTGCAAAACTGCCGGCATGAAAGTCCTGAGCGTCGCATCGGAAGTGTTCCCGCTGGTCAAGACCGGCGGGCTGGCCGATGTCGCCGGCGCGCTGCCGGCGGCGCTGGCCAAGCAGGGTATGAAAGTCATTACGCTGATGCCGGGCTATCCGGCGGTGATGACGGCGCTGGAGAATTATGAAACCGTCTTTTCCACCGACGGCCACTTTGGCGGGGCGGCGCGGCTGCTGTGGGGCAAGGCCAAGGGATTGGACCTCTTCGTACTTGATGCTCCGCATCTCTACGACCGGCCTGGAAATCCCTATCTCGGCCCGGACGGCAAGGACTGGCCCGACAATTCCCGGCGCTTTGCGGCGCTGGCAACGATTGCGGCGGAGATCGGGCGGGGCCTGGTGGCGGATTTTGTCCCTGAGATCATTCACTGCCACGACTGGCAGGCGGGACTTGTTCCGGCCTATGTGCGCTATGGTGGCGGGCCCAAAACCATCATGACGGTTCACAACCTGGCCTTTCAGGGACATTACCCGGCTTCCATCTTCGGCACTCTTGGGCTTCCGGCCTCGGCTTTCGGCATTGACGGGGTGGAGTATTTCGGCGGGGTCGGCTACCTGAAAGCGGGACTGCAATGTTCCGATGCCATCACCACGGTGAGCCCCACCTACGCACGCGAAATCATGACGGTTGAGGACGGCATGGGGCTTGACGGGTTGCTGCGGGCGCGGAGCCAGGCGGTGCATGGCATTGTCAACGGCATCGATACGGAGATCTGGAATCCCGCCGATGATGCACATATCGCGCAGACCTATACGGCAAAGCACCTGGAACGGCGCGATGCCAACAAACGGGCCATTGAAAGGCGTTTCGGTTTGGAAAGCGGCGGCGGACTGCTCATCTGCATCGTCAGCCGGCTTACGCTGCAGAAGGGCATGGACCTGGTGGCCGGCGCGCTGCCAACGCTGATGCAGCTCGGCGGCAGGCTTGCGATCCTGGGGTCGGGGGATGCGGCGCTGGAGGGCGCGCTCAAGTCGGCCATGGTGAATTATCCGGGCCGCGTCGGCATTGCCACGGCCTATGACGAGCCGCTTTCGCATCTCCTGCAGGCGGGTTCAGATGCCATTCTCATCCCGTCGCGTTTCGAGCCATGCGGCCTCACGCAGCTTTATGGCTTGCGCTATGGCTGCGTGCCCATTGTGGCGCGGGTCGGCGGGCTGGCGGACACGGTGGTCGATGCCAATGACGCGGCGCTCTCAGCCCATGCCGCAACGGGCATCCAGTTTTCTCCGGTGACGCAAGAGGCGCTGGAACATGCCTTGCGGCGCACGGCAGATCTTTATGCCAACAGGCGCGCCTGGGCCTCTCTGCAGCAGGCTGGGATGAAATCCGATGTTTCGTGGACACGCAGTGCAGCGCGCTATGCGGAACTTTACCGCGCTCTGCTGAAAGGCGCCTGAGATGATCAAGACAATTGCGACCACGCCATTTGAAGGACAGAAGCCCGGCACATCGGGGTTGCGCAAAAAAGTGGCAGTGTTCCAGCAGGGGCATTATACGGAGAATTTTATCCAGTCCATTTTCGATTCATTGCAAGGGTTTACGGGGAAAACCTTAGTTATTGGTGGAGATGGACGGTTCCACAACCGGGACGTCATTCAGACTGCCATCCGCATGGCGGCGGCCAATGGTTTCGGCCGGGTGCTGACGGCCAAAGGCGGGCTGCTTTCGACGCCGGCCGCCTCGCATCTTATCCGCATGCGGGCGGCCTTCGGCGGCATCATCCTTTCGGCCAGCCACAATCCCGG
>JAEUMI010000291.1 GCA_016792825.1 Hyphomicrobiales bacterium | reverse complement strand
GTGCACATTTCCCGACCGGTCCACCGCGCGTGCTTCAATGAGAACATCTTTGGTTTCGCCACCATAGGCCCCGCCATTCATCCGCAGCGCGCCGCCTATGGTGCCGGGGATACCTCTCAGAAAGGTTAACCCGTCAATACTGCTGTCATGGGCAAAGCGTGCGGCGCGTACATCGAGAACCGCTGCGCCGGCCCGCACCCGGCTGCCCGGCTCCGCCGTGATCTCGGAAAATCCCCGGCCCAGGCGGATGACAACGCCGGGAACCCCGCCATCGCGCACCAGCAGGTTTGAGCCCACGCCGATGACATAAACCGGGATGTCCATCGGAACACCGCGCAGGAATGCAGCCAGGTCAGCCTCGTCCAGCGGCGAAAACAACACCTCCGCCGGCCCGCCGACGCGAAACCAGGTCAGGTCTGCAAGCGGCGCATTGGCTTCAAGCCGCCCCCGCACAGCAGGCAGCCTTTTTAGCAGTGCCTCGCCATCGAGTTTCGGCATTACGTGGATCTCTCGCCGTCGAGAGCCGCCAACTGGCCGGGCAAGGCATAGGCCCACTGGCTGATCGTGCCGGCACCCAGGCAAACCACGATGTCACCGGAAGCCGCCTGCCCACGCACCAGGGGTGCCAGTTCTTCCGGCCGCTCGATGGTGTAAACCGAGCGATGCCCGCGCCCATGCAGGCCTTCGGCCAGATGTTTGTGCGTGGCACCTTCGATAGGATTTTCACCGGCCGCATAAACCGGCGCCAGGACAACCGAATCCGCATCGTTAAAGCAGGCGCAAAACTCGTTGAAGAGGCTCGACAATCGCGTATAGCGATGGGGCTGCATGACGGCGATGACTTTTCCCTTGGTCACTTTCCGGGCGGCACTCAGCACGGCTGCTATTTCAACCGGGTGATGGCCATAATCATCGAACACCGTAATGCCCTTGTGTGCGCCGGTGCGCGTGAAGCGCCGCTTGACCCCGGCAAAACTTTTCAGGCCGTTGCGGATGTTTTCATGGCTGAGGCCAAGCTCATGGGCCACCGCCACCGCAGCGGTGGAGTTCAACGCATTGTGGTCGCCGGGCATTTGCAGCTCAAGGCCGGTAATATCCTGGGTTGCCCCGGTCAACCGGTCGGTGATGCGCACCGCGAACTTCGTGACCGCATTTTCATAGGCAAGATCGATCAACCGGAAATCTGCCTGCGGGCTGAAACCATAGGTTATCACGCGGCGGTCATTGACCCGGCCGATCAGTTCCTGAACCATCGGATGATCCATGCACATCACGGCAAAGCCATAGAAGGGGATATTCTCGACAAAGGCCAGATAGGCTTCCTTGGCTTTTTCAAAAGTGCCGTAGTGATCCAGATGCTCCGGATCGATATTGGTGACGATCACCACATCCGCCGGCAGCTTGACGAAAGTGCCATCGGATTCATCTGACTCCACCACCATCCAGTCGCCCTTGCCGAGCCGGGCGTTGGTGCCATAGGCGTTGATGATGCCGCCGTTGATCACAGTCGGGTCAAGCCCGCCCGCATCAAGCAGGGCTGCGACAATGGATGTTGTCGTTGTTTTGCCGTGGGTGCCGCCCACCGCCACGCAGGATTTGAAACGCATCAACTCCGCTAGCATCTCGGCCCGGCGGACGATGGGAAGGTAGCGGGCCCGCGCCTCGACAAGTTCCGGGTTGTCGGGCTTTACCGCTGATGAGACCACCACGACCTGCGCCGTGCCGATATTGGCCGGCTGATGGCCGATGAAAACCTCTATGCCGCTCTTGCGCAGGCGTGTCACATTATAGTTGTCGCTCAGGTCCGAGCCCTGCACCTTGTAGCCGAGCGTTGCCATCACTTCGGCAATGCCGCTCATGCCAATCCCCCCGATGCCGATGAAATGAATGGGGCCAACGTCACGCGGCAGTTTCATGTGGACTTCTTCTCCAGTTTCGCATTTGCGGAATTGACCGCAAGCCGGTTCGTCAAATCTGCCAGCCGCTGGGCAGCGTCGGGTCTTCCGTGGTCAAGTGCTGCCTTGGCGGCAGCCCGCAATTCCCCCTCCTCATAGCGCAATCGCGTCAAAAATGCGGCAAACTCCCCTGGAACAAGGTCTGTCTGCGGCTTGATCCAGCCTGCCCCCGCCTGGGCAAAGCTTTCCGCATTGCGCAACTGGTCGTTATCAAGGGCATGGGGCAAGGGCACCATGATGGCGGGCCGACCGATGACTCCAAGCTCGGCAATGGTTGACGCCCCCGACCTGCAGATCACCAGATGGGCATTAGCAATCCGCAGCGGCATGTCCATGAAGAAGGGGCGCAGGTCAAATCTGAAATTGAGCGCTTGATAGGCTGCCTTCACCGCTTCCAGGTCTTCCGGGCGGCATTGTTGGGTGAGGCGCAAATTCTTGAGAATGGCCCGCGGCATTTCGGCCATGACCTTGGGCATGAAATCCGCAAAGAAGCGGGCCCCCTGGCTGCCGCCAAAAACCAGCAAATTGAAAGTCTGGTCCGCACCGCTTGCGGGATAGGGTGAGGCCCGCTCGGCCATCACTAGGGCCCGCACCGGATTGCCGGTCACCACCAGCTTTGTCTTGGCTTTTTCCGGCAGCCTTGCAAGTTTCGGAAATGACGATGCAACTGCGTCCACAAAGCGCGAGAGGAAACGGTTGGCCCGCCCCATCACCGCATTCTGGTCATGCACGCAGGTCGCAATGCCGAGCCGCCATGCGGCAATGATCGGCGGAAAAGAGGGATAGCCGCCAAAACCCACAACCACTTCCGGCTGCAGCTTTTCCAATATTGCCTTTGCTTGCAGCACGCCGCGAAACAGCCGGTAAAGGCGCCCCGGCAACAGCCACGGCTTGGACAGCGAAATTGTTGTCGAGGGGACGATATGGGTTTCAATGGCGGGAAAAGCCTTGCCGTAGTCCGCCACGCGCTCGTCGGTGATCAGGTGGACGAGAAAGCCGCGCGCCACGAGTTCTTCTGCCAGCGCCTGGGCGGGAAACAAATGGCCCCCCGTTCCGCCGGCGGCAAGAACAACCACGCCGCGCCTCGTTCCGCCACGCGCCCCACTCATCGAATCTGGCTCATGTTGTTACCGGCTGCCACGTGGTTGATGAAAGGGAGACGTGCGGCTGCCTGCGGCTGAAGGCCAGAACCATTCCCATGGCAAAGGCAACGCCAATAAGGGAAGACCCGCCATAGGAAATCAGCGGCAGCGTCATGCCCTTCGCCGGCAGCAGCGAAACATTCACCCCCATGTTGATTACCGCCTGCAGGCCGAAAACGATTCCCAGCCCGCTCAGGGCAAGCGCCGGAAAAGGATCAGGCTCGATCTTCGCCCGCTGCAGGATGCGCATGACGACAAAGGCAAAGAGCAGCATCAGGCCAATGCAGGCAATCAGGCCGAATTCCTCGCCGACCACCGCAAAGGTGAAATCCGTATGCGCATCGGGCAGAATCTGCTTGGCTTGTCCGCCGCCGGGCCCCGCACCCAATAACCCCCCATTGTGAAAAGCCGCCGTTGCCGTATCGACCTGGAAGGTGTCGCCCTTGTCAGGATTCAGGAACCGGTCAAGGCGCGAGGTCACGTGCGGAACCAGGACATAGGCCGCCATCACGCCCGAAGCGCAGAGGCCGGCCAGTCCCAGAACCAGAATCCACGGGATGCCGTAAACAAGCAGCATCGCCCCGAAGGTCAGCACCACCAGCGCTGTCTGGCCGAAATCCGGCTGCACCACCAGGAGGCCCACAAAAATTGAAAAGATCATGTAGGCGATGACGTGTCCCGGCATGTCCGGCCGTTTCGTATGCTCTGCAAGGAACCACGCGGCAATTACCACGAAACTTGGCTTGGCCAGTTCCGAAGGCTGCAGTCCAATCGGGCCGAAATTGATCCAGCGATGCGCCCCCTTGATTTCAGGACCCCAGAAAAGGGCTGCAACCATCAGGGCAAGAGAAAGCCCGAGCATCAGAAAAGCCGCGCGCCGCGCCTGCCTGGGTTCCAGCATGGACACGGAAATCAGCAAAACCACGGCGGGGACCAGAAACGCCATCTGGAACTTGAAAAAATGGAAGGTGTTGAGGCCGATGCGCGCCGCCACCGGCGGGCTGGCCGCCATGCTGATCAGCACGCCAATGGCCATCAGGAGCAGGACGGCAGAAAGGAGCGGCCGGTCAACCGTAAACCACCAGCGCGCAAAGACTCCGCGGTCGCTTCGCGATACGAGCATCAGGCATCCCCCTTTATGGTCATGACAATGCCCGGCAGCTCGGAAACGAGCTTCACGAAGGCATCGCCGCGAATCTCAAAATTGCGGTAATGGTCAAACGAGGCACAGGCTGGCGAGAGCAGCACGACGGCATTCGCCAGGTCGGAATTGACCGCATCGCGCGCCGCGGCGAAAACCGCCCTGTCGAGCGTGCCGCACAACTCAAATGGTACCTTGCCGGCGAGTGTCTTTGCAAATTCATCCGCCGCTTCGCCAATCAAGTAGGCTTTCTCGATGCGCGGAAAGAATTGGCTCAGCGGCGCTATGCCGCCGGCCTTGGCAACACCGCCGGCAATCCAGAAAATGTTTTCAAAGGAAGCCAGCGCCTTGGCCGCCGCATCCGCATTGGTGGCCTTGGAATCATTGATGAAGGGCACATAGCCGAGAACACCAATTTCCTGCATGCGGTGCGCAAGTCCCGGAAAACTCTCCATCGCATTTCTGATCTCGGCAACGCCCATGCCGAAAGCCCGCGCCGCGCCATAGGCCATCGAGGCGTTCTGCCAGTTATGGGCGCCCTTGAGGGCAGGCATCGAGCGTAGGTCAATCCGCGCCACTTCCGCGCCATTCTGCCATTCCCGCAGCATGCCGCCCACCGCCGAAATTCCATCCTCCATTTCATGAAGAACCGAAACTGCCCGCAACTTCTGTCCATTCGCAATTCCGATGGCAATGCCGGCGCACCAATCATCATCCACGCCAATCACCGCCGTGTCATTGGCGTCCTGCTTCAGGAACATCCGGGCCTTGATCGCCGCGTAATTATCCATGCTGCCGTGACGGTCGAGATGGTCCGGCGTCAGGTTGGTCAGAATGCCGACATCCGGTTTCAGCCCCGGCATCAGGTCAATCTGAAAAGAGGAAAGCTCCAGCACATAGATGCGGCCTTCCACCGGGGGCCGCATCAGGAAAACCGCAGTGCCGATATTTCCGCCCACGTCAACATCGCGGCCCAGTGATTGAAAGATATGGCCAATGAGCGCCGTGGTGGTGGATTTGCCATTGGTCCCGGTAATCGCAACAATCCGCGCGCCCGTGCCCGCAACTTCCCGCTGGAACACTTCCGTGTCGCCGATGATTTCAATCCCGGCGGCCTTGGCCTTCACCACCGTCCAGTGCGGTTCCGGATGGGTGAGCGGCACGCCGGGACTCAGCACC
>JAEUMI010000257.1 GCA_016792825.1 Hyphomicrobiales bacterium | reverse complement strand
TATCTCGGCACCTCGCAGCAGATATTTGCCGAGCAATACGCGCAAGGGGAGTGGTTCGCCGTCTGGTTTGGTGCCTTCGCCGTGGCCATTGCCTTCGCCATGATCTTCAACGGCCGCATGGTCATGCGCCACGGCATGCGCGTGCTGGCCAAATGGGCGGTGCGCGGCTGCATTCTTTTGGCTGCCGTCTTCCTGCCCGTCGCGCTTGCCTACGCCGGCCAACCGCCGCTCTGGACCCTTGGCCTTTTCCTCTTCTGCACCTTCTTTTGCTGCGGCATCCTATTTGGCAATTACAACGCCATGGCCATGGAGCCCGTGGGCCACATCGCCGGCATGGCGGCAGCCATTTCCGGCACCCTCTCAACCCTCGTGGCGCTCGCCATCGGCACCTGGTTCGGCCAGCAGTATGACGGCACGGTCATGCCCCTGGCCTATGCCTTCCTCTCCATGTCGGTGGCCGCCATGCTGGTGAGCGAAGGCGTGGAATGGCTCAAGCGGCAGAGGTGAAAAATCCGCGTCTTGTCGGTTGATGGGAAATTCTGGTAGGGGGTCTGTCGTGTTCAAACCGTACTCAGCCCTGGCCCTTGCCCAGCATGCTTTTTCGCCCGAACGGCCGTGGCCGAGGGCCTGGCGCGCGCCTGAGCCCAAGAGCTCCTATGACGCCATCATCATCGGCGGCGGCGGCCATGGCCTGGCCACCGCCTATTACCTCGCCAAAAACCATGGGATGCGCAATGTGGCCGTGCTCGAGCGCGCCTATATCGGCTCGGGCAACGTCGGGCGCAACACCACCCTCATCCGCTCCAACTATGTGATCGACGGCAACACCCAGTTTTTCGAGCATTCCCTGAAGCTCTGGGAAGGCCTCTCCCATGAGCTGAATTTCAACTGCATGGTTTCGCATCGCGGCCAGATCGTGCTGGCCACCAGCCCGGTGCAGCTTGATACCTATGCCAGGCGCGGCAACATCATGCGCCTCAACAGCATCGATGCGGAATTGCTCGACCGCGGCCAGGTGATGGCGCTGCTGCCTTACCTCGATTACTCCAGGGACGCGCGCTGGCCCATCTGGGGCGGCATCCTGCAGGGGCGGGCCGGCTCCGTGCGCCATGATGCCGTGGCCTGGGGCTATGCCCGCGCCGCCGATACGCTGGGCGTCGATATCATCGAAAATTGCGAAGTGACCGGTTTTGTCATGGACGAAGGCAAGGCGATTGGCGTGGAAACCTCGCGCGGCAAAATTCTCGGCGGCAAGATCGGCATCGCCGTCGCGGGCCATTCTTCCCATGTGGCGAAAATGGCGGGTCTCAGACTGCCCATCGAAAGCCACATCCTGCAGGCCTTCGTCACCGAGCCCGTGAAGCCCATGGTGCATCATGTCGTGTCCTGGGGCGCCGAGCTGTTCTATCTCTCGCAGTCCGACAAGGGCGGCATGGTCTTCGGCGGCCATATCGATGGCTTCAATACTTACACCCAGCGCGGCCAGTTCCCCCGCATCCAGACCGTGGCGGAATGTGCCGTGTCGCTGCTCCCCTTCATGTCAAAGCTCCGCCTCCTGCGCCAGTGGGGCGGCATCATGGACATGACGCCCGATGGCAGCCCCTTCATCTGCCGCACCGACATCAGG
>JAEUMI010000280.1 GCA_016792825.1 Hyphomicrobiales bacterium | reverse complement strand
GCAGCATGGGCGCCCGTATCCATTTCCGCATCGAAGCCGGCGGCCCAGATGTCGTCGTTGGAGAGGCTGGTCAAAAGGGTCACGGCAATCAACTTGGCGCGGCCGCCCACCGCTTCCGCCGCCGCCTGCATCATGGCCATGCCGCCGCTGGCATGGAGATTTATCAGGGCTGGACTTGGGGAAAGCCGCATGAGGGAGCGCATGCCTTCGGCCACCGTATTGGGAATGTCGTGGAGCTTGAGATCGAGGAATATGGGCAGGCCAGCGGCGGCCACGGCCTCATAGCCCCGGCTGCCGTGGGCGTAGAAAAATTCCATACCGATTTTCAGGTAGCCGACATGGGGCCTCAGCTGCCTGGCAAGGGTCTGGGCCCGGGCAATATCCGGCGTATCAAGGGCCACGCAGATGGGGTTTGCTTCGCTCATGGGGCACTCGATAGCCGCAAACAGTCAGGAGCGCAAATAGACCATGATGGCGGTTGCGAGGTCCTCAAGGGCTGTGCCGCAGGACTTGAAGAGGGTGATTTCGCCGGGCGTTTTCCGCCCCTTCACAGTGCCCCGGCAGAGGTCAAAGAGATCACCCTGGACCCTTGCGAAATCAAACTTGCCCTCGTCGCGGGCCTGCAGCAGGTCGCCCGCTTCGGACAGGGCGCCCTCTCTGGTATCCACAAAAACCCGGGCGCGGGCCACCACCTCGCCATCGGTTTCGCGCATGCTGGGCTTGAAGGCGCCGGCGAGATCCACATGGGTGCCGGGTTTCAGCCATGCGCCTTTGACAATCGGCTTTGTCGATGTCGTCACGCAGGTGACAATATCTGCCTGGCGCACGGCCGCTTCCAGATCGGTGACGGCTGATGCCTCAAGCCCGTCAGCTTTCAAGTCACGTGCCAGGCCTGCCGCCTTTTCCGGCGAGCGGTTGAAAACAAAGACCCGCTTGATAGGCCGCACTGCCGCGTGGGCCCGCACGAAATGCGCGCCCAGGGCACCGGCTCCCACCAGCACAAGCGTTGAAGCATCGGGCCTTGCCAGATAGTCGGCCGCCAGGGCCGAGGCGGCGGCGGTGCGCCGGCGGGTGAGTTCGGTGCCGTCCATGACGGCCACGGTTTCACCCGTGTCATTCCTTATGAGCAAATAGCTCGCCTGGACGGTGGGCAGGTTTTTCACGGCGTTGTCGGTCTTCACAACAACGGTTTTCAATCCGGTCCACTCCATGGACCACGCCGGCATCAGCAGCAGGGTTGAAACCGCAGACGTCTCGTGATGGTGGCGGACGGGGGTTGCGATGTCGGCCCGGAAGCCTTCGCGCAAGGCTTCGACGATTGCGCCATAGGTTGCGACTTTCGCCAGCGCCTCAGCCGATATGACTTTCATAGGAAGCTGTGGTCCACGGGCGGGACTTCACGGCGCAGTTCGCTCGCCTCCGTTTGGGCGTGCGCCAGTTCCCGGCGCGTGTCCTTGGCGGCGCGGCGCCATTTGCCCTGGGCCACCCAGCAGGCAATCCAGCCGGCAATCAGGCCAAAAAAACCCCCGCAGAAGAACAGCAGCCAGAGGGGCATGTCCATGGCGGCAAAGGGCGCATCGCGCGAGAAGGGATCAAATGAAACAGTGATCCACTGGCGGTTGGCAATGGCGAAAGACACGACAATGATGGCAATGGGCAGGCCTATGGTCCAGCGCAAAATCCGCTGCAGCATCATTCCGTCTTGCCGTTCAGCCGGGCGCGCAATTCCTTGCCTGTCTTGAAGAAGGGCACGCGCTTGGGGGTTACTTCGACAGCGCCGCCGGTGCGCGGATTGCGGCCGGTGCGGGCGCTCCTCGACTTCACTGAAAAGGCGCCGAAGCCCCTGAGCTCGACGCGCTCGCCATCCTTCATGGCGCGGATGATTTCATCGAGGATCTTGTTCACGATGCGCTCAACGTCGCGGTGATAGAGATGGGTGTTGCTGTCGGCAATCTTCTGCACGAGTTCGGATTTAATCATGATTCTTGCCCGCCTCCTCTGGAAGTCAAAGCTGAGGGTGCCAAAGCACGAGCAAACCGTCAAGCCTCGCGCTTTCGACCTGCCGCCGCAGGCCTTCGAAACCCAAGACCTGCAGCACCGTGTTGGCCAGCGAAAAGCCAAGGCCGGTGGCGCCAGACTCGGACTGGGTCCGCCAATCGACCGTGTCGATGTCCTTGGAAAGGTTCTTCTGGGTCTGGAGCCATTCAAGGGCCACCTCTTCACCGCCCAGGGCATCGATAAGCTTTTCGGTCACCGCCTGGCGCCCGGTGTAGACGCGGCCATCGGCCAGGACCTTCACCCGTTCGGCGGAGAGCTTGCGGCGCTCGACCACCAGGCCTGTAAACCAGGCAAAGGACTCCTGCACCATCTCATTGGATACCTGGCGCACCCGGTCCGACATGGGCTTGTAGGGCGTGGGTTCGGCCTTCAACTCGCCGGATTTGATCTCTTCCATCCTGATGCCCAGCGTATCAAGAAGCTTGGAGATTTCCGGAAAGGAAAAGATCACGCCGATGGAGCCGGTGATGGTGTTGCCGCGGGCCACGATGTAATCGGCGGCAATGGCGGTGATGTAGCCGCCCGACGCCGCCACGGTATCCATCACGGCCACGACCGGCTTGTCCCTGGCAATCTTCCTGATCTTCTCATAGATCGCCTCGGAGCCTGCGGTGGTGCCGCCCGGGCTGTCGATGCGGATGATGACGCCCTTGACGTGGTTTGCCTTGGCCAGGCCATCGAGAAGCTTGAGGGTTGCTTCATCGCCGGTGATCAGCCCGTCGATGTGGATGCGGGCGACATGGTCGAAGCTCTTCCTGAAATCCTCGCCGGTCCAGAAAAGCGCGCCCAGCGCGAAGAGGACCGCGAGAACCGCCAGAATGCGCCAGCGCAGAAGGCGCCGCTTCAACTGCCTGCGGTCGACGATCACTTCAGCCTGGCTTATCGACATGGGCATCCTCCACGGTCAGACAGTTTCTATACAGAAAAACTCCGCCCGGATGAACCCATCCGGACGGAGATATTTGTCGCGCGTTGGAGGCTTATTCCTTGCCTTCGGCGTCCTTCTTCTTCAGGGCGGCCACAAGGATGTCGCCGAGGGAAGCGCCCGAATCTGAGGAGCCGTACTGGGCCACCGCTTCCTTCTCATCGGAAATTTCCAGGGCCTTGATCGAGACGTTCATCTTGCGCGCCTTGGCGTCGTAGACGGTCACCTTGGCGTCGAACTTCTCGCCAACCGCGAAACGCTCGGTGCGCTGCTCGGAGCGGTCACGGGCCAGGTCGCCGCGCTTGATGTAGGCGGCCATGTCGGAGCCTGCGACCCTCACTTCAAGGCCTGCATCCTCGACCTTGACCACTTCGCAGGTCACGGTGTCGCCCTTCTTGATGCCGCCTGAGGCGCCGGCCGATGATTTCGGCTGGTCGCCGGACAGCTGCTTGATGCCGAGCGAGATGCGCTCCTTCTCGCGGTCCACATCGAGGACGATGGCCTTGACCGTGTCGCCCTTCTTGTAGTCCTTGATGGCTTCCTCGCCGGGCCGCTTCCAGTCCAGATCGGAAAGATGGACCATGCCGTCGACATCGCCGTCGAGGCCGATGAACAGGCCGAACTCAGTGATGTTCTTGATCTCGCCCTCGACATGGGTGCCATTGGGATATTTCGACGAGAAGGTTTCCCAGGGATTGTCCTGGACCTGCTTGAGGCCCAGTGAAATGCGGCGCTTGGCCGAGTCGATTTCGAGCACCTGCACCTCGACCTCTTCCGAAGTCGAAAGGATTTTGCCGGGATGCACGTTCTTCTTGGTCCAGCTCATTTCCGAGACGTGAACCAGGCCCTCAATGCCGTCCTCAAGCTCGATAAAGGCGCCGTAGTCGGTGATGTTGGTCACCTTGCCGCGAACCCTGGAGCCGATCGGATACTTGCCGGACACGAGCTCCCATGGATCCTTGTCGAGCTGCTTCATGCCCAGCGAAATGCGCTGGGTTTCCGGATTGATGCGGACGATCTGCACCTTCATGGTCTGGCCCACGGTCAGCACGTCGCTGGGATGGTTCACGCGCTTCCAGGCGATGTCGGTGACGTGGAGCAGGCCGTCGATGCCGCCCAGATCAACGAAGGCGCCGTAATCAGTGATGTTCTTGACCACGCCGTCAACCACCTGGCCTTCGGCCAGGTTCTGCACGAGCTCGGAGCGCTGTTCGGCGCGGGTTTCTTCCATGATGGCGCGGCGCGAGACAACGATGTTGCCACGCCTGCGGTCCATCTTCAGAATCTGGAAGGGCTGGGAGACATGCATGAGCGGGCCCACATCGCGGATCGGACGGATGTCGACCTGGGAGCCTGGCAGGAAAGCCACGGCGCCGCCGAGGTCGACGGTGAAGCCGCCCTTGACGCGGCCGAAGATCACGCCATCGACGCGCTCGTTCTTGCCGCTCATTTCCTCAAGCCGGGTCCAGGCTTCCTCGCGGCGCGCCTTGTCGCGCGACAGCACGGCTTCGCCGAGAGCGTTTTCAATGCGCTCGAGATAAACTTCCACCGTGTCGCCGGCCTTGATAGCCACGTCCTTGCCGGGCTGGGAGAATTCCTTCAAGGCCACGCGGCCTTCGGTCTTCAGGCCGACATCGATGATCACAAAATCATTTTCAACGGCCACGACGCGGCCCTTGACGACCACGCCTTCCGTGGCCGGGTTATCGAGATAGCTCTCGGTGAGGAGGGCTTCAAAATCTTCTCTGGTGGGGTTCATGGAAGCGACAGATTTCGCCATATGTCAGGTAGTCCTAGGGTTATGTGGCCCATCCCACAGGGGATGCTCCACGTTGAGCCGTTCCAGCGCCAGCGCCAAGCTCGGAGGCTTTGCCAATTGGGCCGATTCTGAAACAATTAAGGGCGCGCACTGCCAAACAGTTTAGCGCCCCGATTATGTTCGCCCGCACAGCGGCAGGCGACCTCCAACGGGGCTGGCTATAGCTCAATCCAAAGGCGAGGGCAACCGCTGGATTCGGCCTCGACTTGGACCCCGCATTCACCTAAATCAGGCCCATGAAAATCATCGATGAAAGCCACCCTTTCTACCGGCCCCTATGGCGGCGGGTGGCGCTGGTGGCGGTGCTGGCGGGATGGACCGCCTTTGAGGTCTTCATCACTCAGCAGCCTCTCTGGATGCTGGTGGCAGGGGCGCTTCTGGCCTACGCGGCCTGGATCCTGCTGTTCACCTGGAAAGATACGTCAGCGAACTGAGCCTGCCGTCCTGATGGCTGCCGCAATGGCCTCATCGGTGGTCAGTTCCGAGGTGTCGATGATGACCGCGTCGGCGGCGCAAGCAAGCGGCGCCACGGCCCGGTTCCGGTCGCGCTCGTCGCGCTGCAGGATATCGTGCAGGATCGCCTCGAAGCTCACGTCAGCGCCGCTTTCCTGCAATTCGGCCAGGCGGCGCTTCGCCCTGACTTCGGGAGAGGCGGTGACAAACAGTTTCACCTCGGCATGAGGGCAAACCACCGTGCCGATATCGCGGCCATCGAGTACGGCGCCGGGCTGCTGTTCGGCAAAATTCCGCTGAAAGTCGAGGAGCGCGGCGCGCACTTCGGGAATGCCGGCGACGATGGAAGCGGCGGCCCCTACTGCTTCGGTGCGCAATTCGTAATCGAGCCAGGCGTAGGCGTGAAGGTTCCTGGCAATGGCGGTTGCCACCCGGCTGTCATGAATGTCGCCGTCGGACTTCAGCAGTTCCAGGCCCACCCGGCGGTAGAGCGTTCCGGTATCGAGATGGTGATAGGAAAAATGCTGGGCGAGAGCCCTGGCAATGGTGCCCTTGCCGGCGGCGGCGGGGCCATCAACGGCGATGATCATTTCACTTCAACGGCGGCAATGCGCGCGCCCATGCCATTCATCAGGCCCATGAAGTCGGGAAAGCTGGTGGCGATGAAACTGCCGTCATCAATGCTCACGTGAATGCGCGAGGAGAGCCCCATGACGAGGAAGGCCATGGCGATGCGGTGATCCATGTGGGTGATCACCTTGCCGCCGCCGGGCGCGCCGCCGCCCGACACTTCCAGCCAGTCAGGCCCGGAATGGGTCGTCACACCGTTGACCTGAAGGCCCGCCTCGACCGCCGCCAGCCTGTCGCTTTCCTTGACGCGCAATTCTTCCAGGCCTTCCATGCGCGTGGTGCCTTCCGCAAAAGCGGCGGCAACCGAAAGGATGGGGAATTCGTCAATCATCGAGGGGGCGCGGGCGGGCGGCACACGCACGCCATGCAGCTGCGAATGCCGGACGCGGAGATCGCCCACGTCCTCGCCGCCGGCGGTGCGCGGATTATGAATATCGATCCGGGCGCCCATTTCGAGGAGCGTGGTGATGAGCCCGGTCCGGGTGGGATTGAGCATGATGTTCTCGATGGTGATATCGGAGCCTTCGCTCAGCAGGGCGGCAACCAGGGGAAAGGCCGCCGATGACGGGTCACCGGGAATATCGATTTCCTGTGCCGCAAGCTCGTGCTGGCCTTCGACGGAGATGTGGCGGGCGCCGTCCATATCGAGGATCGAGAGCTTTGCGCCAAAAGCCTTGAGCATGCGCTCGGTATGATCGCGGGTTGCCACGGGTTCAATGACCGTGGTGCGCCCCGGCGCATTGAGGCCCGCCAGCAGAACGGCGGATTTCACCTGGGCCGAGGCCACGGGCAGGGTGTAGGTAATGGGCACCGCATGTTTCGCGCCGTAGATCGTCAGGGGCAGCCTGCCGCCCTCGGCGGTTTCGAAGCGCACGCCCATCTGCTCGAGCGGCTTGGTCACGCGGCCCATGGGGCGGCGCGAGAGCGAGGCGTCACCGATGCATCTGGCAATGAGCGGGGTCGTTGCCATCAGGCCAAGGGCCAGGCGCACGCCGGTGCCGGAATTGCCAAAATCAAGGGCCTGGTCGGGTGACTCAAGTCCTGCCACGCCCACGCCCTGGACATGCCAGACGCCGTCGTCCGTGCGCCAGGTCCTGGCCCCCAGGGCGGTCATGGCCCTGGCGGTGTTCAGCACATCCTCGGCTTCGAGAAGGCCGCTGATCCGCGTTTCGCCGATGGCGATGGCGCCAAACATAAGGGCGCGGTGCGACATGGATTTATCACCGGGCACCCTGATCCGCCCCTTTAAACCGGTGGCTTTGCGCGATATCAGGGACTGGACTGGGGGCGGCATTCGGGTCATTTCGCCGAATTCGATACACGGGTTGAAATGGGCTGTCACCCCCTTCCCATGCGGGGCTTTGACATTCGGCAAAACCCGTGGCATGGGAGCCTCAATTCCGTCTTATCCGATCTCGAAAGGATCAACCGTGGTCAAAGCTGAACTCGGAACCAAGCGGACATGCCCTTCATGCGCGTCCCGGTTCTATGACTTGTTAAAGAATCCCATTGTCTGCCCGAAGTGCGGCGTCAGCTTCATCGCGGCGCCCATCCTGCCTTCCAAGGGTGATTACCCCGGTGCCGCCGCGGCGCCGGCGCCGAAGCCCCGCGAGAAGGTGGAGGTCGAGGAAAGCGAGAACGCCGATGTCGAGCTCATCAGCCTTGAGGACGTCGAGGAGGACGGCAAGGACGATGATGAAACCGCAGGCATTGAAGACGTCGATCTGGGCGAGGACGCCGAGCCCGCCGATGCCGAAGAAGACGATACGTTCCTCGTCGTCGAGGAGGAAGAAGGCGACAATGTCTCCGGCCTCCTGGACAGCGGCCCCACGGGCGGCAAGGAAGGCGAGGAAGAGGTTTAACCGCTCCTTCCCGGTGGCGCGAAGTTTTGCTTGATTGTTGAAGGGCGCGGAACTAGGTTCCGCCCGCTTCCCGGACCAGAAGATCCTGGTTCAATATGAAGACCTGTGGGGTCATAGCTCAGTTGGGAGAGCGCTTGCATGGCATGCAAGAGGTCGTCGGTTCGATTCCGTCTGGCTCCACCACTTCCTTCAAATGCATTCCACCCTGCTGTGCTGCTCGTCAGGCCGCAATTTCCGCCCGCGCCGCTGCCAGCCCATCGCCATCCGTCAGGGAACAGCAAACGCTTTGCAGGATTCTCGGCTGGTCATAGGGCCAGGGCGTGCCGCGATGCAGCACGGCGCGTTGGTCCCAGATCAGGACATCGCCCACCGTCCAGGTATGCGAATACACAAACTGCGGTTGGGTGCAATAATTGATCAACTCGTCAATCAACGCATCGCCCTCCTGTTGGCCCAAGCCCTCGACCTCATAGACATGTGAGGCAATGTAGAGGGATTCGCGGCCATTCACGGGATTGGACCAAACAGCGGGCCAGCGCTGCGGCGGCCATTTGTTGAACAATGCCTGCTCGGCCAGCTTCTTTGACACCCGCTCGCGCGAGCGGCGATAGTTATGGCCAAGTATCCTGCCCCGAATGCGGCCTTTCAGCTCTTCCGGCATCACCGCCCAGGCGGCTCGCGTCGAGGCCAGCTCGGTTTGCCCGCCTTCAGATGACACGACCTTGGCGGTCAGAATGTTGCACAGCGCAGGTGTCGGCAGAAAGGTCGAGTCAATATGCCACTGCTGGTTGGCTTTCAGATGCAGGGTATGCAGGTCCATTTCCCCCGTCACGCCGCCGTCATCCGTCACGTTGCTGACCATCGCAACTTCAACCGTTTCACCCGGTTTGCGTTCGTCCTTCTTGCGGTCCTCGATGGGGCCGAACATTTCAGCAAGGCGCAGATGATCGCCGGGCGAAAGATTCTGGCCCGGGATCAGCAGCGCCGAACGCTCTTCAAACAATGCCCGCAGTTGGGGAAACTCCTTATCCCGGGAAATGTCCGACAGGTTCAGGTTGTGAACAATCACCCCGAAACTGCCGGTCAGCGGTGATATTTCGAGTTTGTTTGGCATGTCATATCCTCTGCGCGCAATTCTTTAAGCACTATGAGCCGATGAATTTCCAATTAAACTTGCTGGATTGCAGCAA
>JAEUMI010000276.1 GCA_016792825.1 Hyphomicrobiales bacterium | reverse complement strand
GGCGCAACCGCCAGCGAGATGGATGAATCCATGCGGCGGGAATTGTCGGCGCTGGGACTGCTGTAAATTTAAACTTCGATATTATCAATCAACCGTGTTTTGCCGATCCAGGCGGCGGCCAGGAGGCGCAAGGGTTCGTCGCTATGCGATTGCGGCACGGCGAGGGTTTCGGCGTTTCGCGCGGTGACGTAATCGACCTTGAATCCCAGCGTGGTGAGAGAGCGCGAGGCGGCGCGCATGGCTTTCTGCGGATCGGTGCCGCTGCGGATTTTCTCTGCGGCCTGCATCAGGGATTTGTGGATGGCAGTGGCATAACCGCGCTCGGTCTTGGTGAGATACTGGTTGCGCGAGGATAGCGCCAGGCCATCGGGGGCGCGCATGGTTGGCACGCCAATGACCCTGACGGGCATGTCGAGAT
This sequence comes from Hyphomicrobiales bacterium, assembly GCA_016792825.1. Classification (GTDB taxonomy): domain Bacteria; phylum Pseudomonadota; class Alphaproteobacteria; order Rhizobiales; family Aestuariivirgaceae; genus Aestuariivirga. The sequence continues at coordinate 2,805 of JAEUMI010000276.1, read as the reverse complement.
CGCGCGCCATTTGGGTCACAACCAGCAATTGCTGGTAATCCTTCTCGCCAAACATGGCGAAGTCGGCCCCGCTCTGGATGAACAGCTTGGCCACGATGGTGGCCACGCCGTCAAAGAAGTGCGGGCGGAACTTGTCCTCGAGATTGGCCTTGGCCGGGCCTTTCAGGACCACGGTGGTGGCAAAACCCTCGCCATAGACTTCCTCCGGCGGCGGGGCAAAAATCAGATGGGCACCAGCTTCAGCAAGCTTGGCGACATCGCCGGCCTCGTCGCGCGGGTAGCGGCTCAAGTCCTCATTTGCCCCAAATTGCCTGGCATTCACGAAAATCGTCACCAGCACCTTGTCGGCATGTTCCAGGCCTTCGGCCACAAGCGCCAGATGGCCCTCGTGGAGGGCGCCCATGGTGGGCACAATTGCGAAGGTCAGGTCGTCGTTCCGCCACTTCGCCGTTTCGCGGCGCAGCGCTTCGATGGTGCGGACAATTTTTGGCTTCACGGTCCATGGTCCTTGGGGAATCGGCGCTACGGGCACACACAGGAAGGGCTTTATATCCACATATTTTGCCGTTAATGGCGAGAAAAATGTTTGGGAATGTGGCATTGTCCCGGCATTCCGGAGACCTTCATGACCGCCAATCCAAGACGTTCCGCCATTTCCGCCCGCCTTTTTGCCGACGAAACTTTGCTGGTGAAGGAACTGGCGGCGGAGGCGCTTCTCAGCCCCGATGACAAGAAGCGGGTGGCGGATCTTGCCAGGGTGCTGGTGGCTGCGGTGCGGGCCAACCGCCAGGCGCAGGGCAGCATTGACGCCTTCATGCAGGAATACTCCCTTTCCTCCGAAGAGGGCGTGGTCTTGATGTGCATGGCTGAAGCGCTGCTGCGCATTCCCGATGCGGAGACTGCCGACAAGCTGATTGCCGACAAGATTGGCGGCAAGGATTGGGAGGGCCATCTCGGCCAGTCGGAATCACTTTTCGTAAACGCCTCGGCCTGGGGCCTGATGCTGACCGGCAGGATTGTCGAGCTTGGCAAGGGCACCAAGTTTGATACAGCGGGCTATCTCAAGCGCCTGATCACCCGCTCGGGCGAACCAGTCATCCGCAGCGCCATGAAGCAGGCCATGCGGATCATGGGCAAGCAATTCGTTCTGGGCCGCACAATTGAGGAGGCCCTGGGCATTGCCAAAGAGCTGGAAGCGGAGGGTTACCGCTTTTCCTATGACATGCTGGGGGAAGCGGCCTTCACGGCGGATGACGCGAAGAAATATTTTACCTCCTATAAATCAGCGCTCAAGAGACTTGGCGTCAGGGCGACGGGCAGCGATGTTTTTTCGCGGCCGTCGATTTCGGTGAAGCTCTCGGCGCTGCATCCCCGCTATGAGGTGAAGCAGCAGGCGCGGGTGCGCGGCGAGCTTCTGCCCCAGATCATTGAGCTTGCGGTGCTGGCCAAGTCCCTGAACGTGGGGCTGACCATTGATGCGGAGGAAGTGAACCGGCTCGACCTCTCGCTGGACCTGTTTGAAAGCCTCGCGGCGGACCCCAGCCTGAAGGGCTGGAATGGCCTTGGCCTGGCGGTTCAAGCCTATGGCAAGCGGGCCAAGCCGGTTCTTGAATGGCTGGCCAGGCTTGCCGAAACAACGCAGCGTGTCCTGCCAGTGCGCCTGGTGAAGGGCGCCTATTGGGATACGGAAATCAAGCGGGCGCAGGAGGCAGGGCTTGAGGCCTATCCCCTGTTCACCCGCAAAGTTTCAACCGATGTCAGCTATCTGGCTTGCGCCAGGTTCATGCTGGCCAAGCGGAATTTGTTTTACCCCCAGTTTGCCACGCACAACGCCCACACGATTGCGGCGGTGAAGATCATGGCTGGTGAGCAGGGGGGCTACGAATTCCAGCGGCTGCATGGCATGGGGCAGGCGCTTTACGAGCAGGTGGTGGGGCCGAAAAAAATGAATCTGCCCTGCCGGATCTATGCTCCGGTGGGCAGCCACGAGGATTTGCTGGCTTATCTGGTGCGGCGGCTTCTTGAGAATGGCGCCAACACCTCTTTCGTCAACCGGCTTGCCGATGATGATGCGCCAATCGCCGATATCATTGCCGATCCGGTGGTGGAGGTTTCAGCCCTTCCGCAAATTCCGCATCCCGGCATTCCCGCGCCGTGCAAGATTTTTGAAGGCCGTGCCAGTTCGGCGGGTGCGCCGCTGTGGGATGATGATACGCGAGCCAAAATCCTGGATGGCATCAAGCGTGAATTGGTAAAGCCGGCGGAGGCCTCGACACTGGTAGATGGCAAGGCTGTGCGGGGAGGGCCGTTGCGCAACATCAATGCGCCGCACGACAGCCGGGTGAATGTCGGCGTGGTCCATGAAGCCGATGAAAAGGCCGTGGCCCAGGCCATGGCCTCGGCTTCGAAGCAACAGCACGACTGGGATTTGCTCGGGGGTACTGCGCGCGCGGACATTCTGGATAAGGCCGCCTCGCTCTATGAAGAAAAATCGGCGCGGCTCATGGCGCTTCTGGTGCAGGAGGCGGGAAAGACTTTGGACAACGCGCTTTCGGATTTGCGCGAGGCGGTGGATTTCCTGCGCTACTATGCGGCGCAGGCGCGGGTGGAGTTTTCGGGCGTCCTGCGCCTGCCGGGGCCGACGGGCGAAAGCAATGAACTTACGCTCCATGGCCGCGGCGTGTTTGCCTGCATTGCGCCGTGGAATTTCCCGCTGGCGATCTTCACCGGGCAGATTGCCGCCGCACTGGCTGCTGGCAACGCGGTTGTGGCCAAGCCCGCCGAACAAACGCCGCTGGTGGCCCA
>JAEUMI010000080.1 GCA_016792825.1 Hyphomicrobiales bacterium | reverse complement strand
CAACCGCGCCTATGTCTATGCCATGAAGGCGCATGGCAGCCAACGCCGCGCCTCGGGCGAGGCCTATTTCAACCATCCCCTGGAAGTGGCGGCCATTCTCACGGAAATGAAGCTCGATGATGCCACCATCGCGGCGGCGCTGCTGCATGACACGGTGGAAGACACGGAAACCACGCATCAGCAAATCGAGGAGAAATTCGGCAAGGAAATCGCCTCGCTGGTGGACGGGCTCACCAAGATCAAGAAGATCGACCTGGTCACCACGGAAGCCACCCAGGCGGAAAACCTGCGCAAGCTTCTGCTCGCCATGTCGAAGGATGTGCGGGTGCTGATGGTGAAGCTGGCGGACCGGCTGCACAACATGCGCACCATCGAGCATGTGAAGCCGGAAAAGCGCCTGCGCGTGGCCCAGGAAACCATGGACATCTACGCGCCGCTGGCCGGGCGCATGGGCATGCAAACGGTGCGCGATGAACTGGAGGATATTTCCTTCCGGGTGCTCAACCCGGATGCCAACAAGATTATCCAGGACCGGCTTTCTCAGCTCCACGAGGAGAGTGGCGACGTGCTGCGCGAGATTGAAAAGGCGCTGGCCACCAAGCTCTCCGAGAACGGCATCAAGGCGGAAGTCTATGGCCGGGAAAAGCGGCCCTATTCGATCTGGCGCAAGATGGAGCGCAAGCACCTGTCTCTGGGCCAGCTCTCGGACATTTTCGGATTCCGCGTGCTGGTGGGAACGGTGGACCAGTGCTACCGGGCGATCGGCATTGTGCACCGGACCTGGCGGGCCATTCCGGGAAAATTCAAGGATTACATTTCAACGCCAAAGCAGAATGACTACCGCTCGTTGCATACGATTGTGATCGGGCCGCATCACATGCGGGTTGAAATGCAGATCCGCACCAAGCTGATGCATGAAATCGCCGAGCGCGGGGTAGCGGCGCATGCGCTTTACAAGGATGCGCCAGATGCCAAGGAGGCGCTCGACGGATTTCGCCCGCCGGGGGCCGAGTCCAACGCCTACCGCTGGCTGCGCCACCTGGTGGAAATGCTGCAGGAGGGCGAGAGCCCCAAGGAATTCCTCGAGCACACCAAGCTGGAACTTTTCCACGATCAGGTGTTCTGCTTCACGCCCAAGGGCCAGCTCATAGCCCTGCCGCGCGGAGCCACGCCCATCGATTTTGCTTATGCGGTGCACACTTCCATCGGCGACAGCTGCGTGGGCTGCAAGGTGAACGGCCGGCATGCGCCGCTGGTGGCCGAGCTTGAGAACGGCGACGAGGTGGACATCATCCGCTCGGACGCGCAGGTGCCGCCGCCGGCCTGGGAAAACATTGCCGTGACCGGCAAGGCCCGGGCAGCGATCCGCCGCGCCACGCGCGCCGCCATGCGCAAGCAGTTTGCCGGGCTTGGCCGGGAAATTGTCGAGAAGCTCTTGGCCAAGCAGAACAAGCCCATGGTGGCCAAGGAAATTGCCGCCGCGGTGCCGCGCCTTGGCCACAAGAATGTGGACGACACGATGGCGGCGATCGGGCGTGGCGACCTTTCGGGTTACGACATGCTGAAAGCCATGGGGCTTACGGTGGAAGCAAGCCAGATGCGGGAAACGCGGCGCAAGGGGACGGCAGCCAAGAAATTGGATCCGGCCCATGCGGCGTCGGTTCCGGTGCGAGGCCTGAGCGGCAACATGGCCTTCACGATTTCCAAGGAAACCGGCGCGGTTCCGGGCGAGCGCATTGTGGGCATTACCATGCCCGGCGAGGGTGTCACGATCTATCCGATTTTCGCCCGGGCACTGGAGCAGTTCGATAGCCAGCCGGAACGCTGGATCGATCTTGCCTGGGACAGCGCCGCCTCGGACCAGAAGTTTCCGGCGCGGATCAATATCGTGCTTCTGAACGAGATCGGCGCCCTGGCGCAAGTCACCCAGGTGATCGGCGACCAGGGCGGCAACATCGATGAATTGCAGATGATGGCGCGTCAGGGGGTTCGCGACTTTTTTGATCTGGACATTCTGCTGGAAGTGCATGATGCACGGCATCTCAACGATATCATCGCTGGGCTCAGAACCAAGAATGCGGTGAGCGCGGTCACACGGACAACGGGGTAGCAGATGTTAAGCCACGACGAGGTATTGGGCGAATTCCGCGCGGCAGGCGCTCTTCTCGAAGGGCATTTCATTCTGTCCTCCGGCCTGCACAGTTCGCGCTACCTGCAATGCGCCCGGGTTTTGATGGATCCTCGGCGGTCGGAGCGCCTTTGCCAAGCCCTAGCAACGCGAATCGGTGAGAAAATCCGGTCGCAGATTGACCTCGTGGCGTCGCCGGCCATGGGTGGCGTCGTGGTGGGCTATGAAATGGGGCGGCAGCTTGGGGTTCCTGCCATTTTCTTCGAACGGGTGGAGGGAAAACTGGTACTGCGACGGGGCTTCGCCATTGCCAAGGGCGCCCGGGTTCTGATGGTGGAAGACATTGTTACTACAGGGCTTTCATCGCGGGAGTGCATTGCTGGCATCGCCGAGGAGGGGGGGGTTACGCTGGTCGCGGCCTGCCTCATCGACCGCTCCGGCGGCAAGGCGGATTTGGGCGTGCCGCTGTTTGCGCTGACCAGCCTTGAAATTCCGGCCTATCCGGCCGATGCACTGCCGCCGGAACTGGCAGCCATTCCGGCAATCAAACCGGGCAGCCGGGGCCTTGCCAAATGATCATCGGACTTGGCAATGACATGGTGGATATCAGGCGCATTGAACAGACTTTGGAGCGCTACGGGACGCGTTTCGTGGCGCGCATTTTCACCGATATCGAGCAGAAGAAATCCGACCGGCGGGCGCAGCGGGCGGCTTCTTATGCCAAGCGATTTGCCGCCAAGGAGGCCTGTTCCAAGGCCCTTGGCACAGGTTTTCGCCGGGGGGTTTTCTGGAAGGACATGGGGGTTGTGAACGAGCCTTCAGGACGTCCCACCTTGCAGCTTACGGGCGGGGCCAAGGCGCAATTGGAGCGAATCACTCCAGCCGGACATTCAGCACGCATTCAGCTCACGATCACCGATGATTACCCCTATGCCCAGGCCGTTGTTATCATCGAGGCGGTGGCGGCTTCCTGACTGTGATTAATTCGTCACAGTGCCGGAGCTTGCATGGTGCTACATTGCACCTCATATGGTGGAGGCGCTATAGCCCAAAGTATATATAGAGCGCGGAAAGCTCGATTTCGATGCACAAGAAAGACTATCACATGGCACCGGCCCAGGATATGCGCCAGAAATCCGAAGAGGGGGTATGGGAGACCGTCAAGGTCATCATCCAGGCACTGCTGATTGCCTTTTTCGTGCGGACTTTTTTCTACCAGCCGTTCAACATTCCTTCCGAGTCCATGTATCCCACCCTGAAGGTTGGCGACTATCTTTTCGTCTCCAAGCTTTCCTATGGCTACAGCAAATATTCCTTCAATTTCTCGTTCGGCGGCTTTGGCACCACGTGGATCACCTGCTGCCCCATTGATTTTCCGGGGCGGGTGGTTTTGGCGGATACGCCCAAGCGCGGCGACGTGGCGGTGTTCAAGCTGCCGACCGACACCAACATTGATTACATCAAGCGGGTGATCGGCCTGCCCGGCGACCGCATCCAGATGCGCGACGGGGTTCTCTTCATCAACGGGGAAATGGTGAAGAAGGAGCGCATTGAGGATTACGTGGACGGTGAGGTGATGGGCGAGGGCGGCGGGCATCCCATCCAGCAGTATGAAGAGACTTTGCCCAATGGCGTGAAATACCGGGTGCTGGACCAGGTACCCAACGGCTCGGCTGACAACACCATCGAATATGTGGTGCCGCCGGCGCATTATTTCATGATGGGCGACAACCGGGACAACTCGGAGGATTCGCGGTTCCTAGATGTGGTGGGCTATGTGCCCATTGAAAACTATGTGGGACGGGCGGACATCATCTTCTTTTCGATTTCGCGCGGCACAACCCTTTGGGAAGTTTGGAAGTGGCCTTTCGAAATTCGCTGGGGCCGTTTCCTGAATCTTCTCTAGGCGCGCGGGGGTTGGTCCGGTTCTCACAAGCCCTGCATGACGAAATCACGCAGCGCCTTGGCTATGAATTCAAGGACAAGGTTCTCCTGCGCCACGGGCTGACCCACAGCAGCACCAATCACAGCCGTGACGACTACCAGCGCCTGGAATTCCTCGGTGACCGGGTCCTTGCGCTGGTGATTGCCGAGGAACTGTTCCGGCTGAACCCGGCACACCGGGAAGGACACATGGCCAACCTGCACAGCAACCTGGTGCGCGGCGAGATTTGCGGCGAGGTGGGCAAGGAACTCGGGCTCGGCGAATTCATCATCGTGGGGCCGAGCGAGCGCAAGAAGGGCGTTAACCTCATTACCTCCGTGGTGGGTGATGTGGTGGAAGCTCTGATCGGCGGGATTTACCTTGACGGCGGGCTGGATGAGGCGCGGGCCTTCATCCTGCGCAACTGGTCGCGCCATATCGCCGAGAACCGCTCGGTGAGCAAGGATCCCAAGACCTACCTGCAGGAATGGTCTTTGGCGCGGGGCCTTCCCATCCCCAATTATAAAATACTCAAGCGCGAAGGATTGGAGCATAGTCCGCTCTTCACGGTCGAACTGAATGTCAAAGGCTGGGAAGCGGTCCAGGGATCGGGCCCTTCCAAACGGCTTGCCGAGATGGCGGCGGCGGACAGTTTCCTGAAGCGCGAGGAAATCCGGCAATGAGCGAAACGCGGTGCGGCTTTTGCGCCATCATCGGAGCCCCCAATGCGGGCAAGTCGACACTTGTCAACCAGCTGGCGGGCTCCAAGGTTTCCATCGTTTCGCACAAGGTGCAAACGACGCGGGCGCGGCTGCGGGCGATCTTCATGGAAGGGGACTCGCAGGTCATCGTCGTTGATACGCCGGGAATTTTCAATCCGAAGCGCAAGCTTGACGAAGCCATGGTGGAAAACGCCTGGAGCGGCTCGGCGGAGGCCGACGTGACAGTGCTTCTGGCGGATGCGCGGCTGGGGCGGAATGATGATGTGATGCGCATCATCGACGGATTGAAGAAGAACGGGACCAAGGCACTGCTGGTGCTGAACAAGGTGGACCTGCTGCGGCGCGAGGTGTTGCTGGAAATTTCCAAGCGCTTCAACGAGG
>JAEUMI010000040.1 GCA_016792825.1 Hyphomicrobiales bacterium | reverse complement strand
GGATCGCAGGTGGCGATTTCACGGCTCCAATCCAGCGACAGGCCCATGGATTTGAGCTGGCCGCGCATGGCCGCGATATTTTCATAGGTCCAGGATCTGGGATGGACGCCACGCTCGATTGCCGCGTTTTCCGCCGGCATGCCGAAGGCGTCCCAGCCCATGGGATGAAGCACATTGAAGCCGCAGGCCCGCTTGAAGCGCGCGATGACATCGCCCATCGTGTAATTGCGCACATGGCCCATGTGAATGCGGCCCGAGGGGTAGGGAAACATTTCAAGAACATAATATTTCGGCCTGGACGTGTCTTCTTTCGCCTCGAAGCAATGATTTTCGGACCAGAATTTTTGCCAGCGGGGTTCGGCCTCGCGGGAATTATATCTTTCGGATGTCACAGGGAATGGTTCCTAACAAACGTCAATCACGGGCCAAGGGACTACCAGTCCTTGAAATGGCCTGCAAGCTTGGCCATAAGCACAGCATGAATCCACCGCAGCACAAGGCCCTGCAAGAGGTCCGAAAGCGCATTGAAAGCGCCGCCCAGTCTGCTGGCCGCAAGGCTGGCGAGATTACGCTGATCGCGGTGAGCAAGACCTTCGGGGCGGAAGACATCTTGCCGGTCCTGCAAGCCGGGCAGACGGTCTTTGGGGAAAACAGGGTTCAGGAAACGGCAGGAAAGTGGCCAAATATCAGGGCGACAGCTCCCGGGCTGGAGCTGCATCTAATTGGTCCGTTGCAAAGCAACAAAGCGGCGGACGCAGTCCGTCTGTTTGATGCCATCCATACGATTGACCGGCCGCGCATTGCCCAGGCGGTTGGCGCGGAAATGGCAAGGCAGGCACGTCAGCTGGAGCTTTTCATTCAGGTCAATACGGGTGATGAAAATCAGAAGGCGGGTGTCAGCATTGCCAGTGCGGATAGCTTCATCGATGACTGCCGGACCAAATATGGTTTGCAAATTTCAGGCCTCATGTGCATTCCGCCCATCAATGACGTGCCAGACAAGCATTTTGAGCTTCTGGCCACCATCGCAAGGCGCAATAATCTTAGGCACCTGAGCATGGGCATGAGCGGAGACTTCGAGGCAGCGATCAAACTGGGCGCTACCCATGTAAGGGTTGGCTCGGCTATTTTCGGAACACGGGCGGGACAGCCCCACTAGGCGGCCAGATCACCAGGCGGGTTCTGGCCGAGCAATGGCGCAGCACTTTCTGCATGTCCTTGAGAGTCACCGCAATGCAGCCGGCGGTGGGAGCAAAATTCTCCCTTGCAAGATGAAAGAATATGGCGCTGCCGCGGCCCTGAATGCGGGGCCGCTGGTTGTGGCTGGTCTCCACCACAATATCATAGAGATGGTCGGGGCGCTTCAGATCCTCGTGGGCGGCGGGATAGGGCAAGTCCACCCGGCGATTGTAATTCCCGTCCCCCACGGTTTCACACCAGCCCCAGCCACCCTTGATCGGCGACGCAGGGATTTTCGACAGGGGACGGATGAGGCGGTCTCCGCGGTAGTAAATCCGGCGCAGAAGCCAGAAACCAACGGGAGTTCCGCCGTCACCTTCCCGCTTCAGGACAAGTCTGCCGGATCGTCCCAGGGCGCAAGGCACCACAAGGGAACCAAAGGTCAACACACCACGGGTGGCGCGCGCGCTGATCGCGCGAATGTGAAGATATGTGACGGTTTTGCTCACGGTCAGTTGTCTTGCCCCCGGACTATCAAAAGGTCATTGATCGCTCTAGAATTGCCCCATGCCCTGAATGTGATGAGAGACCCGCAATGACCAACACCAAGAAGATTCTCATCGTCGACGACGACGATACCCTGCGCGACACGTTGAAGGACCAGTTTTCCCTGCATGATGAATACACGGTCACGGATGTTGCCAC
>JAEUMI010000026.1 GCA_016792825.1 Hyphomicrobiales bacterium | reverse complement strand
CTTTTCTCGGCCATGACAATCGACGCGGTGAGATGGGCGTTGATACCCTCGCGCCAGACGGCGAGCTCGCTTAGTTTTTCCTGCACGGCCTGCTGCTTGTCGAGGCCGGTCTGCCTGGCGTTCCACAGGGCGGCACCGATGATCAGGTCGGCATAGGACAGGGTGCGCTGCACGAAAGGAAAAGCGGAGTAACGGTGCAGCGTCTGGCGGATGAAGGCGGCGGCGCGGGTGTGCTGGTAGAACAGGATGTCCTCCCAGGGAATGAGGACATTGTCGAGAATGACGATGGTATCCACCTCATCGAACTTATTGGAGAGCGGATAGTCACGTTCCGGCGCGCGGCCGGTGAAGCCGGTGCGGCAGATGTGCTTCACGCCGGGAGCGTTCATCTTCACGATGCAGCCCAGGGCATATTCGGAAAGCTTGGCATCGCCCCAGTTGGCGATGGTCGGTTTCAGGAAGGCCTGATTGGCATAGGCGGCGGCGGTTTCATATTTCGCGCCGCGAATGATGATGCCGGCATCGGTTTCCTTCACCACATGGACCAGCATGTCCGGGTCCTGTTCCTGGGGCGGCTTTGAACGGTCGCCCTTGGGATCGGTATTGGCCGAGACATGGAAGGGGTCATGGGCAATCGACTCGTGAATATGGCGCTCGATGTTGGCGGCGAAGCGCGGATCGATCTCGTTCAGGATGTCCTTGCCATCCCAGAGCGACCACATTTCACCCACGGTTTCATCGCCCACGCGGGTGACGACGCCGCCCACTTCATACATCACCGCGTCAACGGCCTTGCGCTTGTCGGTCCAGTCCTGCTGGGCGCGCGGCAGGCGGTTGCCGATGGCGAAGCGCTCGCCCTTTTCCTCATAGGTCATGACTTCGCGGTGGGCGGCCTCATGCTGCATGTCGTATATGCGGGCCCTGATATCGACCACGGGCTTGAACATGGGATGGCGCGTCACGTCCCTGACGCGCTCGCCGTTGATCCACACCTCACGGCCATCCCTGAGGGATTCGCGGTATTGTTCGCCTGTCCTGATCATCTCAATTCCCCACAATGCGGCAATGCACCCGGTGAAGATACGATGGAAACCAGCATCATGGGAACACTCGATTTCGCAGTTAAAACGCGGTGCTGCACCGGAAAGAACCGGCCGGCCGGGTGAGCCCTCCTCCCAGTGGGGGAAGGCACAGGGCTCTGGCGATTGACACAGGACAACGGCACGGGTGACTGGCCGATACACCCGGGCCCACGGGGATTCCACCCAGGATGGCGAACAATTCGCCATACGCTCCATTGCCGGGTAAATTGAGGACGGCGTTATTGCCATAGCAGCCCTGAAAAGCCTGCGGCCGACGCGGCTGATCTCGACCTTTGAGGAATTCTGTGTAAGCTTCTTCAGGAAAATCCATCCGAAGAGCACCTGATTTCCATGTCCCACCCACACGCGACCATCATCGGCGCTGGCATAGTCGGCGTTTCCAGCGCCGCATTCCTGCAGCGGGCGGGATACCGCGTGACGCTCATCGACCGGTTGCCGCCGGGAGAAGGCTGTTCTTTCGGCAATGCGGGCGGCCTGGCATTTTGCGAAATCGTGCCGCCCATCCATCCGCGCATCCTGCTCAAGATCCCGGGCTGGCTCATGGATCCGCTGGGGCCGCTCACCATCCGCTGGTCCTACCTGCCGAAAGCCCTTCCCTGGCTCCTGGCGGCAGGGCGCAATGCCATGCCGGCGCGGGTTGCGGCGATCACCGAAGCTCGCGCCAACCTGGCGCTGCGGGTGGTGGCGGATTTTGAAACCCTGCTCCGCGATGCCGGCAGCGCTGAATTGCTGAAATACGAAGACACGCTGCGGCTTTACGACAATGAACAGCAGTTCGCGGCGGAGGCCAACGAACGCGAGGTCAAGAAAGCCTATGGCTTTGAGATGAAGCGGCTGAGCGGCGGGGAATGCCGGGAACTGGAGCCAGCACTTTCACCCCATATCCATTGCGGGGCATTCCATGGCGGCTGGTATTTTGTCACCGATCCGGAACGCACGGTGAAATCCATCGCCGAACATGTGGTGCGCGGGGGCGGCGAAATCATCGCTGATGATGTGGTGCGGATCGAGCGCGACGGCACCCGGGCGAAAGCGCTGGTCCTGAAATCAGGACGTAATGTCATGCTCGACAGGCTGGTGATCTGCGGCGGGGCCTATTCGCATCTGCTGGCAAAACAACTCGGGGAAAAGGTTCTGCTCGAAGCAGAGCGCGGCTACCACATGGTTTTGCCGAACTCCGGGGTAAAGCTTTCGCGTTCGCTCACCTATGCGCGAACTCCGGGTGCGGCAACACCCATGGACATGGGGCTGCGGCTCGCGGGCTCCGATGAATTCGCCGGGCTCGAGGCGCCGGAAAACTGGGCCCGGGCGGACGCCTTGTGGAAAATCTTCAAACAGCTTCTGCCCGGGCTGAATGAACCCGATTCCGCCACAACGCGTTGGATGGGGCGCAGGCCCGGCACGCCCGATTCCCTGCCGGTCATTGGCCCGTCAAAGACGGTTTCCAATGTCTGGTATGGTTTTGGCCACAGCCACATGGGGCTGACCTGGGGGCCCACCACCGGCCGCCTGATCAGCGAATTGATTACCGGCGCGCGGAGCAATATCGATCTTGCGCCATTCCGCGTTGACCGGTTCTAAACAGGAGATTGTCTCCAATGTTCCAAGCACATCGGCCCCGACACATTGCTGGCAGGCTCAGCCGGTTGCTCTTTGTGACACTGGCCATCTTGACGGCTGCAATTCCCGCGACCAGTTTTGCAGCCGACAGGATTGTTGTCGCCCTTGGCGCCAGCCATACATTCGGAAAAGGTGTCAACCGCGGCCAGGACTATCCTGCACAACTCCAAAATCTCCTCAGCCAAAAGGGCTCTGAGGCGCAGGTGATCAACGCCGGCATCAATGGGCAGACGACGGGCGGGATGCTCAAGCGGCTGGAAGAGTCCGTGCCGCCAAACACCGCGGTTGTCATTCTTCAACCCGGCGGCAACGACAAGCGAAAAGGTGTTGAACACAAACGGGCGGGGAACATTGCCAGAATCCGGCAGCGCCTTGAAGCGCAGGGCATAACGGTAATCATGATGGAGAACCCGGTGTTCCGCCGCTATCCGAAACAGGCGGACGGTCAGCACCTTACGCCTGCAGGCTATCATGACCTTGCCCGCTGGATTCTGCCCAAGGTCGTCCAAGCACTTTCCCAGTAGACTTTACGTCTCACTCGGTTGATCAGCATCAATGCCAAATGTTCCTTCGGCCATATCGTGGCTCGGATTGCCTGCTGACGTGGCCTTTGACAAAGCGGGCGCCGGGCTTCACTTTGCCGGTTTTCCACCTGATTTGCCGGAGTGACCATGGCCCAAGACGCGCCTGCTACCATCCATCTGAAAGACTACCGGCCGGCACCCTATTCCATCGGCGAACTGTCGCTAAATTTCTCGCTGGAACCGCGCACGACGCGGGTGACTTCCCGCATGGATATCAAGCCAAATCCCGCAAGCGCGGAAAAAAATGCGGCGCTCGTTTTCAGCGGTGAAAAGCTGAAACTTATCGGGGTCACGCTTGATGGCAAAAAACTCGAAGCTCCGGCCTTCCTGCTTACAGATCACGAACTGACCATTCCTGCCCCGCCAACGTCCCAGTTCATCCTTGAAATTGAAACGGAATGCGATCCCGCCGGCAACACGGCTCTTTCCGGACTCTATCAATCCAACGGCGTGTTCTGCACCCAATGCGAGGCGGAGGGCTTCCGGCGCATCACCTATTTCTATGACCGGCCCGACGTGATGACGCGCTACACGGTGCGCATGGAGGCGGACAAGGCCTCATGCCCTGTCCTGCTGTCCAATGGCAATTGCGGGGAGACGGGCGACATTGCGGGAACCGGCCGGCACTTTGCCGTCTGGCATGACCCGCATCCCAAACCGAGTTACCTGTTCGCCCTGGTGGCGGGCGAGCTTGCAGGCGTCCATGACAGCTTCACGACCATGTCCGGCAGGAAGGTTCAGCTCGGCATCTATGTGGAGAAGGGCAAGGAAGACCGCTGCGCCTGGGCGATGGAGTCACTCAAGGCCTCCATGCGCTGGGACGAGACGGCTTTCGGGCGCGAATATGACCTCGAGGTGTTCAACATCGTGGCGGTTTCGGACTTCAACATGGGGGCCATGGAAAACAAGGGGCTCAATGTCTTCAACGACAAATATATCCTGGCGCTGCCCGAGACAGCGACTGACCTGGACTACACCAACATCGAAGCGATCATCGCGCATGAATATTTCCACAACTGGACGGGCAACCGCATCACCTGCCGCGAATGGTTCCAGCTCTGCCTGAAGGAAGGCCTCACGGTTTTCCGCGATCAGGAGTTTTCATCGGACCTGCGCTCGCGCGCGGTGAAGCGCATCACCGATGTGAAAACCCTGCGAGCGCGGCAGATGCCGGAGGACGCGGGCCCTCTTGCCCATCCGCCGCGACCCAATGCCTATATCGAGATCAACAATTTCTACACCCCCACGGTTTACGAAAAGGGCGCCGAGATCTGCCGGATGATGAAAACGCTGATCGGCGACAAGGCCTTCCGCAAGGCGATGGACCTTTACTTCGAGCGCCATGACGGCGATGCGGCGACGGTAGAGGATTTGGTGGCCTGCATGGCCGACGCTTCGGGGCGCGAACTCACGCAATTTTTCAAGTGGTACGAACAGGCAGGAACGCCGCATGTGAAGGTCACGACGCATTATGATGCGAAAGCGAAAACCTTCGACCTGACGTTGGCGCAGAAAACCGCGCCTACCCCCGGGCAAGCGGACAAATCGCCGATGCATATTCCCTTCGGCCTCGGCCTGGTGGGGCCATCCGGCGAAGACATGGCGCTGGACCTCGAAGGGGTCGGCAGCCTCAACGCGCCGATCATTGAATTGACTGAGGAAACAAAATCATTTCGGTTCCGAAATATTTCCTCGCGGCCGGTTTTATCGCTCAATCGCGGGTTTTCGGCGCCGGTCATCCTGCAGGAAAACGTAAGTGCGGAGGATCAGCTGTTCCTCATGGGGCGCGACAAGGACACGTTCAACCGCTGGGAGGCCGGCCAGTCATTGGGCCGGAAACTGATCATCGCCAGTCTCAAGTCGCCCGACGACCTGATTGAGGTCATGGGCAGTATTGGCAGCTATGCCGCGGCTCTCAAGACGACGCTCGGCGACCAGAAACTGGACCAGGCTTTCAAGGCCCTGATGCTGGGACTGCCCACGGAAGCCGACATTGCCGCGGCGCTTGGTGCGAATGTCGATACGGACAAGGTTCTGGCGGCGCGCGACTTCGTGCGCGGCCAATTGGGCGACAGACTGAGGGACACGCTGCTGGGCATCTGGAACGACACGGGGGAAAGCGGCGCGTACGAGCCCAGCCCCGCAAGCACCGGCAGGCGCGCGCTGCGCTATGCGGTTCTTGGACTGCTTGCGGCAGGGACGCCCGATACCACTGTCAAACTGATTCAGCGCGAACTGGCAAACGCATCCAGCATGACTGCAGAGATCGGCGCATTGACTGCGATGCTGAGCATTGACGCACCAGAGCGCGAGCAGGAATTGGAAAAATTCTATGCGCGCCACAAGGGAGATCATCTGCTGGTCGACAAATGGTTTGCGCTCAACGCCTATGTGGCCAAGGCAGCGAAAATAGAAGCGCTGATGGGCCATCCGGATTTCCGCCTCAGCACGCCCAACCGGGTCTATGCGCTGATCGGGGGGTTCACGTCGATGAACCTGGCGGGCTTCCATGCGGCCGATGGCGAGGGCTACCGGGTGGTGGCCGACACGATCCTCAAACTGGACAAGACCAACCCCCAGGTGGCGGCCCGCCTGGCCACCGGCTTCCGCAGCTGGAGGCTCATGGACGAGCCCCGCAGGAAGGCCGCCACAGGGCAACTGGAAAGGATCGTGGCGACCCCCGGCCTGTCCCGCGATTGCTTTGAAATCGCTTCGAAAACCCTCAAAGGCTAGCGGCCCCCCAATTCATAACTGGACAAGTTGTTTCGATTGCGAATCAATGGGGTATTGATTCGGTTTTTGGCGGCCAAATGCGTTTCAATTGCCGTTTCATGCGGCGACGGGCAAAGGTATCACATCTTGGGTAAGGCACAGATCGGAGAACTGTTCTTCAGGGAGCGCGCCTTGCGCCTGCCTTCACCCCTGCCCGGGCTGTGGCGCATCACGATCTCGGAAAAATCCCTGCGCCGCCTGATCATGGTTCTTACGGCGGTGTTCCTTCTGGCACTCTGCATTTCGCTCGCGGCGCAACTCATGCAAAGCCGCAGCAGCCACCTGGTCGAGCAGAACCGGCTTTCCGTCCTGCATGCGGAACTCGCGACGCAAAGGATCGTAGCGGCCCTTGCAACGGATGTGTCAAACGGACAAACGGTGCGCCCGCTGACGGCGGACCTGCTGGTGCAAGCTCTGGCGGCAGGTGCGGTGGCCGAGGACCGGGTGTTCGCACTGGTTGACAATTTCGGGCAGATCATTGCCAGCGCGCCGGCCCCCGCGAGACTTGCCGGCCGCAAGATCACCGACGTGCTCGGGCCGCAATTCATCACCGATACGGATTTCAACGCTCAGACGATGCGTCCCTTTGTGCTGGCAAATGGTGAAGCGGCCTACGTGACGGCGCGCCAGTTCGGCACTTTTCCGGGAAGCCTGGTGGTGTTCCAAAAGCGTTCGGACCTGCTGGGGGCTTGGCGCGAGGGGGTGACCCGGCTGTCAATCCTGTTTGTTTCCACCGTCATGGTTCTCGCCATGCTGGCGGGGGCGTTCCACTGGCAGGCGGCGAAGGCGGCGGAAGCCGACACCACGCTCGCCATCGCCACGGAACGACTGGACAAGGCGCTGGACCGGAGCAATTGCGGCATGTGGGACTGGAACCTGGCCGAGGGCACGATCTTCTGGTCCAAGTCCATGTATGAGATCCTCGGGCTGCCGCCGAAGGGCGAACTCCTGAGTTTCGGCGAAGTGTCGGAACGGCTGCATCCGGAAAACGCCAACATCGAATTCATGATCGAGGAACTGCTGCGCGGCGAACGCACGGTATTCAACCGGGAATTCCGGATGCGCCACGAGGACGGCCATTGGGTCTGGCTGCGGGCGCGGGCGGCACTGGCGCCAGGCGACAATCCGGAAGCGCCGCACCTCATCGGCATCGTGTTTGACATCACGGCGCAGAAGCAGTCCGACAAGCTCAACCAGGACGCGGAACTCCGCCTGAAGGACGCGGTTGAAAACATTTCCGAAGCCTTTGTGCTGTGGGATACGGAAAACCGCCTGGTGCTGTGCAACTCGAAATACCAGCAGTTCCATTCCCTGCCCGCCTCGTCCTGCGTTCCGGGAACCCCCTATGCCATCGTCACGCAATCGGCGAAGGAACCCATCGTGCGCCAGTATGTGCCGACGGCGGGCGGCGACAGTTCAGAGGGAAAATCGCTGGAAGTCCAGCTTGGCGATGGCCGCTGGCTGCAAATCAACGAGCGCCGCACCAAGGATGGCGGCTTCGTGTCGGTGGGAACTGACATCACGGCGCTGAAGAAGCAGGAGGAGCGCCTGCTTCTTTCCGAGCGTACCCTGATGATGACGGTGCGCGACCTGCAGAAGGAACGTTTGCTTGCCGACCAGCAGTCGCAGCGCCTGGCAGACCTCGCGGACAAGTATGCCCGCGAAAAGACCCGGGCCGAAACGGCCAACCGCTCGAAGTCGGAATTCCTCGCCAACATGAGCCATGAGCTTCGGACGCCGCTCAACGCCATCATCGGTTTCAGCGAAGTGATGCAGGAAGAGATGTTCGGTCCGCTGGGCTCCGGCAAATACACGGAATACTCCCATGACATTCACAAGAGCGGGCAATTCCTCCTCGATGTGATCAATGACATCCTCGACATGTCGAAGATCGAGGCGGGCCGCATGGAGCTGGAACTGACCACGCTGTCGCTGCCGTCGATCATTGACGACATCATGCGCTTCGTGGGGCCGCGCGCGGCGGAAGGCAAGGTTGAGATTGTCCTTGAGCTGCCCAAGACATGCAACATCACCGCCGATAGGCGCGCCCTGAAGCAGGTTTTCATCAACCTGATGTCGAACGCGGTAAAGTTCACGCCGGAGGGCGGCCAGGTCAAGGTCACGGTGGCAAAGACCGGGGAAGGCGCCAGGGTCACCATCAGCGATACCGGCATCGGCATTCCGCACAATGACATCGAAAAACTGGGACGGCCCTTCGAGCAGGTGGAAAACCAGTTCACCAAGAGCAAGGGCGGCTCCGGCCTGGGGCTGGCCATCTCGAAATCGCTGGTGGACCTGCACAATGGCTCGCTCACCATTGCGAGCTCAGTTGGGGCTGGAACCACGGTAACGGTGGAGCTTCGCACCTCGCCTACGGCCGACAGTTCAAGAGTGGCTTAAGGCGATTTCCTCCTGCCCTTATTCCGGCTGGCCCGGTCACGGATGGCATTGGCCAGGACCCTGCGCTCTTCGGGCGAAAGCCTGCCGATGATATCAAGCGCCGCATCGCCGCCGCGGGCCGCCAGCTTGCCGCTCCGGTCGGCAAATTCGCCGACCACCAGCTTGACCTTTTCCACGTCATAAGGCTCGTTCACAAGGGCATCGGCCAGCTTTGCCGCCACGGATTCAGTACCTTCACGCTCGGCGCGAAAATCCTTGCGGTATTGGCGCAGGATATCGAGAAGGACGCGGCGCCGGTCACTGGGCATTTCGGCAAAGAAGCCGCGGGGAACGAGCTGGGCATAACTTGCCCCGATGAAGCGCTGAGGACCGCCGTGGGTGAAATAGCGCGTGGCCATGGCCGCACCAATGAAGAGATTGAAGGCCAGCGAGGCAATCAGCAGGACTGTCCACCAGCGCGAGCCCTGCGAGGGCCAATAGCGGAACCTTGTCGTTGTGCCGTCGTCACTCATGTCACGTCACCTTCTGCATAGCTTTCGGCGTCATCAAGGCCGGTGAAGGGAATTGGATCGGAAAGTTCGGCCGAAATATCATCGGTGATGGTCCCGGGAAAATAGGCGTCCAGCGTACCCTGGGAGCCGAGATAAATGCCCAGGGCCAGGGCCGCGGCCAGCGGCAGGCCAATGGCCCAGCCCTGCAATTTCGCACGCGGCTGAAAGGGCACAACATTCGACTGCTGCCCGGCCGCCTGGATGGCCAGCATGAGGCGCGCCTCGGCGCCTTCGGGCACCGCAGGATCGGTGGCATGCTTCAGCAGCTTGTCGAGCGCTGCATTCATCCGGGTCTCGTCATATCTTTCCATAGTACACCTTCATCCGGCTTTCGAACTCAACTCATCCAACAGCCCGCGCCAATCATCGGCGAGGCTTTCGCGCAGGGCCCGCTTGCCGCGGGTCAAAAGAGATTCAATGGCCTCAACGGAGATGTCCATCACCGAAGCCGCCGAAATATTGCTCATGCCCTCGAAGTAGACGAGGGTCACAGCCAGTTTCTGCCGCTCGGGCAGGCTGGCGATAGCCTGGTCCACGCGGGCCGTCACCGCCTTCTCGTCAAGCTCGGCGCCAGTGACCTGGCGCGGGTCGGCCACTTCGGCAATCGCCTCAATGTCGGCGTGGGGCTTGCGGCGCAGGCGGTCAATGGCGAGATTCGACGCAACGCGCATCAGCCAGCCTTTCAGCGCCTTGGCTTCGCGGATCTGGGCCGGGTTCTGCCAGAGCTTGACGAAGGCTTCCTGGGCCACGTCTTCAGTTTCGGCGTTGCCGTTCATCATGCGCCAGACCATGCGGTACACTGGCTTGTAATAGCGCGATACCAGTTCGGCGAAAGCAGCGGCATCACGGCGAGCCGAGGCCAGGAGCAAGGTGGCATCGCTCGCCGTCTGCAGGTCCGCTGAACTGGACTCTTGTATTTCACTACTCCATACGCTTCATCCCGGCCTCAGTTGGCCGATGTCAGTTGCAAAGCTTTACGCCATTTTGCGATTTTGAAAATACGCGCTTCGGAAAAAGATACGCCGCCATCACTGTCGGCATCGGCGCCTGCCACCATGGCCTCGATGTAGCCGTCGAGCTCGGCGCGGCTGATGCTGCCGTTCCTGTCGGCATCGAGATTGGCCAGAATGCGGTTGCGGCGGCGCTCCAGGGCAGCCTGGAGCGAGGCGTCGATTTCAGCGGTGCTGACCGCGTTGTCCTTGTTTACATCGATGCCGAGGAACCTTTTCTCGGCCACGGGGGTGAATTCAGCAACGCTGATCTTGCCATCCCTGTTCAAGTCGATGCGCTCGAAGGTTTTCTGGGCCTTGGGCAGATAGGGCTCTGCCGCCATGGCAGGGCCGCCAGCGGCCACAAGGCCGGTCGTTAAAAGTACCGCATACAAAGCTTTCCTGGTCATTGTTACCTCCTCTGAAAATCGGGAACTCATGCTTCCCAAAGGCAAGACGAAACGTGAACCAGGAATCCGGCGCTGTCAGCCCACGGGGCCGATAAGCTCGTCAAACAGGCCTGCAATCCGGACTTGCGTGTCGTTAACGAGGGAATGGGCGGCCCTGATATCGGGCACGCCGGCGGCACGGGCCACCAGTTGATTGAGGCCCGCCGGGGACGTGGCAGGGTCATAGGACCCGGTCACGCAAAGCCTGAGAACCTGGGTGATGCGGTGGTAAAGCAGGCAGGCCTCCCGGAGTTCACCTGCCACGCCCGCCTCGAGCAAACCGGCGGCGGTGAGCTTGCCCAATGCCGCATGGGTATTGGTATCGAGGATTTCCGGGTGGCGCCGGGCATGGATGAGTTGTAGGAACTGGGCGATGAATTCGACTTCCACCAGGCCGCCGCGGGCCCGCTTGATATCCCAAAGCCCGGACGCGCCCTGCTCCTTCACCATCAGACGGCGCATGTCGAGTACGTCCTTGCGAGTTGCCTCCGCATCGCGTTCGGCGCACAGGCTGGCGATGATTGCCCCGGAAATTGCTTGCCCAAGATCGGCATCACCGCTCACCACGCGGGCCCGGGTGAGGGCAAGTTTTTCCCAGGTCCAGGCGGAGTTCTTCTGATAGTCGCGGAAACTTTCTAGGCTGGTGGCTACAGGACCCTGACTGCCCGATGGCCGCAAGCGCATGTCCACCTCGAAGAGCACACCTTCGGCCGTTGGCGCGGTGATCGAGTTGATGAGCCGCTGGGTCAGCCGGGTGAAATACTGGCTCACGCTCAGGGGCTTCGTCCCGCCGGAATTTTCCGTTCCGGGCGCGCTGTCATAGATGAGCATCAGATCAAGATCGGAGGAAGCGGTCATTTCACGTCCGCCCATCTTGCCCATGGCGATCACGCAACTGCGGCCGCCCACAACTTCGCCGTGGCGCATCCGCATTTCCTGGCGGGCGGCGCCATGGAGCCGCTGCAGCAGCAGTTCGGCGATGGTGGAAAAGGATGCGCCCGCCTCGACCGCACTGACGGTTTCCGACAGCACCCGCACGCCGACGCGGAACATCTGCTCGCGGCCAATGATGCGGACACGGTCCACGACTTCATCGAGTGCCGCGCCCACTGGAATGACGGACGCTATCATCGCCTGGATTTCACTGGCTTGCGGCAGGGCATCGAAGAAGCCCGGATCAAGCACCGCATCCAGAACGCGCGGGCGGGCGCTCAACTGTTCGGCCAGGCGCGGCGCGGTTCCCAGAATGGTGGCGATGAGATCAAGCAGATTGGGATTGGCCTTCAGCATGGAAAAGAGCTGAACCCCGGCGGGCAGGCCGGCAATGAACTTGTCAAAAGCAAGGAAGGCGAGGTCAGGTTCGCCGCTGCGGGCCAATGCCAAGAGCAGCTGTGGCATCAGTTCGGTGAGAAGTTCCTTGGACTTGCTGCTGCGGGTGGCGGCGTAGCGGCCAAAATGCCAGCCTCGGATGGTGGCCGAAATGTCGCTCGCCCGTTTGAAGCCCATGCGTTCCAAAGTTTCGATGGTTTCGGGATCATCCTCGCCGCCGGTGAAAACCAGACTGCCAGTATCGGTTCCAAGCTCACCGGCACTTTCAAAGAGTGCGGAATAGTGACGCTGCACCAGTTCAAAGGTCTGGCGCAGTTTTGTTTCAAAGTCCGGGGTTGAGGCAAAACCGGACAGGCGCGCGAGGCTTTCAAAAGCCTGCCCATCCTGCGGCAGCACATGGCTTTGCTCGTCGTTCATCATCTGGATGCGGTGTTCAATGGCCCGCATGAAGCGGTAGGCCGCCTTCAATTCAGCGGCGGCTTCCGGAGAAATCCATTTCGCTTCGGCCAGGGCATCGAGCATGTCCAAGGTGCGTACGCCGCGCAGCGCGGGGTTGCGGCCCCCAGCGATGAGCTGCTGGGTCTGCACGAAAAATTCAATTTCGCGGATTCCGCCGCGGCCCAGCTTGATGTTGTGGCCATGGACCGCGATGGCGCCATGGCCTTTCACCGCATGGATCTGGCGTTTCAGGGACTGCACATCGGCGATGGCCGCGAAATCCAGGTATTTGCGCCAGATATAGGGCTTGAGCCGGAGCAGGAATTCCATCCCCAGGCCAATGTCGCCCGCGGCGGCCCGCGCCTTGATCATGGCGGCGCGCTCCCAGTTCTGCCCCATGCTCTCGTAATAGATCGCAGCAGCTTCGAGGGCGATGGCAACCTGGGTGGCGCGGGGGTCGGGGCGCAGGCGCAGGTCAACGCGAAAACCGTAGCCGTCTTCCGTCACGTCCTGCAGAATGGTGACCAGCCGCTTGGTGAGCCGCACAAAAAAGGTGGCTGGCTCGACGCCTTCCGCCACGGGTGCGATTTCCGGATCGTAGAGAATGATAAGATCAATGTCGCTGGAGTAGTTCAGTTCGCCAGCGCCGTGCTTGCCCATGGCGAGCGCCACATAGCCGGAGTGGCGCGCTGGATCGCCGGAATCGACGCAGTTGAATTTTCCGGCGCGCGTGGCATCGAGAAGGAGCCATTTGATGGCGGCGCCCAGCATGGCGTCGGCAAAACGCGTGAGAGCCGCCGTTACCTCGTCGACGGACCAGACCTCGCCCAGGTCGGCCAGCGCAATGAGAAGCGAGGCCTTCGCCTTGGCATGACGCAGCGCCGTCATAATCTCAGCCTGGGTCAGGAGCGATTGCGCGGTGTGGAGGCCGGCGCAGAGCAACGCCAGCTCATCTTCCGGCGCATGGTTAAACAGGTCTGCCAGAAATTGCGGGTCGCGCAACATGAGGGCGCGCAAGTAAGGCGAGCCGCCGGCCACGGCTTCGAGAAATGCCCGGTGGTCGTGCAGCAGCGCCTGATGGCCAGGCGTCAAGTCATTCCAGAACCTTGCAGCAGCTTCCATATCTCGCGGTGCAGGCAAGTGCTGCTTCAAGCGTTCAGAAAAAACCCCAGTCATGGGGCCATACTAGCTTTGGCTCTGGTGAAGCGGAAGCACCAGCTTGGCGCGGAGGCCTGGCGTGTTGTCTTCGAGCAGCAGGGTGCCGCCGTGGAGTTTCATGACGCCGGCCACGAGGCTCAGGCCCAGGCCGTTTCCGGGCTTGCTGCGGCTTTCGTCGAGGCGCACAAAGCGATCCAGCACGCGGGTCCGGTCTTCGGCTGCTATGCCCGCGCCCTTGTCGGCCACGAGGATGACGACATTGCCCTCCTCCAGCTTTCCTTCAATTTCGATGTGCGGTTTGGGATTTTCCCCGGTCACGCCGTATTTCAGGGCATTGTCCACCAGATTGCTCAGGGCCTGGGACAAGAGCTGGCGGTCGGCCAATACATTCAAGCCGGCAGCCGCTTTCACATGCAGGGTTCCGCCATCTTCCTCGGCAATGGGTTCGTAGAGTTCGGCAACCCCTTCGACAATCTCGCGGGCATCGATGGCCTGAAGCATTTCCTTGTTTTGGCCGGCTTCGGCGCGGGCGATGGAGAGAAGCGCATTGAAGGTTTGCAACAGGCGGTCCGATTCCTCGATGGTCTTGTCGAGGGCGGCGCGATATTCGGCTTTGCTGTTGGAACGGAGGGCGGATTCAACTCGGGCCCGCAGCCGGGTGAGCGGCGTTTTCAAATCATGGGCCACATTGCTGCTGACTTCCTTCATGCCGGTCATCAGGCGCTCGATCTGGTCGAGCATTTCGTTGAGCGAACGGGACAACTTGTCCAGTTCATCGCCGGTTCCCTTGACCGGCATGCGGCTTGAAAGGTTGCCGCCCATGATGGCGCGGCTGGCGTCAGTGATGGCGTCAACCCGGCGAAGGAAGTTGCGACTGGTGAGCAGGCCGCCGCCTAGACCCAGAACAAGGGCAATTCCCAGCGCCCAGTAGAGGGTTCGCCGGATGATGTCGCCGAATTGCCGCAGTTCCTGAACATCGCGGCCGACGATCAATTCATAATTGTCCTTGAGGTCGGTGTGAAAGGCGCGGGCCGAGCGGCGCTGCTTGTTTGGGCCAATCTGGATATCGAGGGGAAAATCAATCCAGCCGGTTTCGTCGATAACCTGGGGCGGCACGGACTCAAGATTGCCGGCCACGCGCCTTCCCAAGGAATCGGCGATGAGATAGACGCCGCCGCCACGCTCGGCGCTGCGGCGCTGGACCGTGTCAACAATGCCGCGCAGGCCAAGAAGCCGGTACTGATCGGCCAGAGCCTGGACCTCGGCGCGGATCGTGGCATCGGTCTGGCGTTCCAGAAGGCCCGCCGTGTTCCAGAAAACGTAGGCCAGGATGGAGCCCACGGACAGGGCAAAGACCATCAGGTAGATGGCCGCAAGACGAAAGGTGGAGGTCTTCAGTATCTTCGGATTAAACTGCACGTATCATGTATCCGGCTCCGCGCACGGTTTGCAGAAGGGGTTCGTCAAAGCCCTTGTCGATCTTCGACCGGAGCCTTGATACGTGTACGTCTATCACATTGGTCTGCGGATCGAAATGATAGTCCCAGACATTCTCCAGCAGCATGGTGCGGGTGACGATGTGCCCGGCGTTGCGCATGAGATATTCGAGCAGCTTGAACTCGCGGGGCTGGAGCGGAATGGTCTGGCCGGCGCGGGTTACGGCGCGGGTCAGCAGGTCGATCTCCAGATCGCCAGCCCGCAGTTTTGTTTCCAGCGGCTCCTGGGAATTGCGGCGGCCCAGGCCCTCAACGCGGGCCAGAAGCTCGGAAAAGGCGTAAGGTTTTGCCAGGTAATCATCGCCGCCGGCCCGCAAGCCTTTGACCCGCTCGTCCACGTCACTCAGGGCGCTCAGGATGAGGACGGGAGTGGTGACCCCCTTGGCGCGAAGGGCGCGGATGATCGAAAGGCCGTCCATTTTGGGCAGCATGCGGTCGACAATGAGAATGTCGTGCAAATTCTCCGACGCCATGGCCAAGCCATCCTCGCCGTTGGCGGCGTGGTCGGTGACATGGCCGCTTTCGGTCAGTCCCTTGATCAGCCAGGACGCCGCATCGCGGTCATCTTCAATAACGAGAATGCGCATTCTTTCGGTGGCCAGTCCCAATCCTTGAGATTCGGTCTTGTGTGAGGTGGAGACTTGCATGACTTGCCCTTTCAGAAAAGAGTGCGCGGAGGCCACCGGACCAGGGGGGAACCTTTGGAGGGGGCGGCCTCCGCGCTATTGGACGTCAAATGCCGAGCGGAGGGGGCATTCGGGCGTCCTAACCGTTAGCCCTTGGCGCGTGGCAGCGCCAGGAAGCGCTGGCTGTCGCCGGAGCGCACCAGCATCAAGACGCGGGATTTGCCGGCGGCCTTCAAGGCGTCCTGAACATCGGCCGGGCCGTTGACGTCGGTGCCGGCAACTTCAAGAATGATGTCGCCAGGCTTAAGGCCCTGCTCCGCGGCAATGGAATTCGGCGCAACTTCGACAATCTTCACGCCGGCGCCATCCTCGGCCTGGCCCAGTTTCATGCCAAGCGAGGCGACATCAGCCGAATCCGGGTTGCCTCCGCGGCTGGCCATGCGCACGTCATTCGGCATGGTGCCGATCTTGACGGTAACCGACATGGGCTTTCCGTCACGGACGATATCCACATTGACGGATTTGCCCGGAGCGAAGCGGGCGACTTTGCGCGACAGGTCGCGGGCATCGGATATCTCCGTGCCATCGGCCTTGAGAATGGTGTCGCCCGGCTTGAAGCCCGCGGCAAGGGCGGGTGAGCCTTCGGTGACATCCGAGACAATCGCACCCTTGGCGCTGGCAAGGCCCAGGCTTTCGGCAATCTCATCGGTCACCGGCTGGATTTGCACGCCGAGCCAGCCGCGGGTCACGCTGCCGCTTTCCTTGAGGCTGGCAATCACGTCCTGGGTGATTTCTGCCGGAATCGCAAAGCCGATGCCGACGGAGCCGCCCGAAGGCGAAAAGATCGCGGTGTTCACACCGATGACCTCACCTTGCAGGTTAAAGGCCGGGCCGCCGGAATTGCCGCGGTTGATCGAGGCGTCAATCTGCAGGAAGTCGTCATAGGGGCCGGATCCGATGTCGCGACCACGGGCCGAAACGATGCCGGTGGTCACCGAGCCGCCAAGGCCAAAGGGATTGCCCACGGCCATCACGATATCGCCGACACGGGCGGGCGCTTCAGCAAACTTCACGAATTGAAAAGGCTTGTCCGACTTGACCTTGATGAGGGCAAGATCCGTCTTGGGATCGGTGCCGATCACTTCGGCTTTGAGTTCCGCGCCGCCGTGAATCTTGACGGTCACTTCATCGGCGTCCTGGACCACGTGGTTGTTGGTTACGGCAAAGCCATCGGCGCTGATCAGGAAGCCCGAGCCCACGGCGGCACCGCCGCGGGGCCGGCGGTTTTCAAAGCCCGGAGGCAACTGGTTGCGGAACTGAGGAAACTGATTGAAGAACTCTTCAAACTGCTGCTGTCGGGGAGCGGCTTCGCCTTCCCGGTCGGCGGCATTGGCATATTTCACTTCAACGCTGATCACCGCGGGCATCACCCGGTCGACGAGGTCGGCAAAGCCCTTGGTGGGATCAATGGCGGCCTGGATCTGGGCCTGAACGGCATGGGGCGGTGCCACAACCATGGAGGTGGTTAACGCAGTCGCGCTGAGAAGACCCGCGGCAAGCAGGCCGAACACGGTTTTGCGGGTGAGGGTGAAAGAGGCTGACATCTTGGTTTCTCTCCATTGCAGGGAATCGATGCAACAGAGATAGGCGTTCTGGGCTTACATCAAGGTTTCGGCGGCATGAATAATTTGTAATATTTGCGCTAGTTGCTGATGTCGCGCAGGGCTTTTTGCTCTTCCGCGCTCAAGGCCGATTCGGCCGGAACGGCGGAAACCTTGCGCCGCCGCAGGATGACAATGATTCCTGCAAGGATAATCAGAAAAGGTGTTGCCCAGAGAACGGCAGTGCTGGCGGTTAACCGCGGCTTCAGCAGGACGAACTCACCATAGCGGGCCACGACGAAGTCCCTGATCTCTGCGTCGCTGGCGCCTTTGGTCAGTTGCTCGCGGATGAGGACGCGCAAGTCCTTGGCAAGGGGTGCATCAGATTCGTCGATTGACTGGTTCTGGCAGACGAGGCAGCGAAAGCCCGTCGAAAGGTCGCGGGCGCGCTGTTCCAGCTTCGGGTCGGGCAGAATTTCATCGGGCTGCACAGCATGGGCCGGCGCGGCGAGCAGGAGGAAGCAAAGCAGGAACCATCTCATTCCGCCGGCACTCCGGCGGGGGTCAGTTTCCGCTTTGGCGCGCCAACCCGGTAGCGGCGGTCGGTGAGCGATAATGCGCCGCCAAAAAACATGATGAGGGCGCCAAGCCAGATCAGCGACACCAGCGGATTGAAATAGAGGCGCACAACGCGGGCGCCGTCGGCCGTCCTGTCGCCCATCACCACATAGACATCGCCGGCGAGCGTTTGATAGAGCCCCACTTCGGTTGTGGGCGTGCCCATGGGCTTGAACTCGCGCTTCTCGGAAACAACGGTGGCGATTTCAGAATCGCCGCGCAAAATGCGGAATTGCCCGGCGCGGCCGGTGTAGTTTTCGCCGGTGAGCGGCGTTTCGGCGACGAACTGCACCGTGTAATGGCCAATATCAGCGCGCTCGCCGGGTTTCATGGCCACGATATGCTCCACCTTCCACAGGGTGATGGCGATGATGCCAATGATCATCAGGCCGAGTCCCGCATGAGCTGAAGTCATGCCAAGACTTGAGCGCGGAAGGCCTGCGAGGCGTGACAGGCTGGTGGGTAATGGGGCGCTGAACAAGGCAATACGATTTGCCAAATCGGCGAGACTGCCGAAAATCAGCCAGGCGCCGAGCGCCATGCCGAACGGGGCAAGCCATGGCCCGCGCTCGGTTGCGATCAGCACCAGGACGCCGAGGCCTATGGCCAGTGCAGCGGCGGCCCAGAGCCGCTGCAGCGCGGCGAAGAGGTCCGCCCTCTTCCAGCTGAGCTGGGAGCCGATTGGGACAAGCAGAAGGAGCGGCAGCATGATGGGTCCGAAGGTGAGATTGAAGTAAGGCGGGCCCACGGAGATTTTTTCACCGGTGACGATTTCAAGCGCCAGCGGATACAGGGTTCCGATGAGGACCGACGCACAGGCGGCACAGAGAAACAGATTATTGAGCACGAGGCCGCCTTCGCGGCTGATGGGCGAGAAGAATCCGCCTGCCTTCAGGGTCGGCGCACGCCAGGCAAAAAGTGTGAGCGCCCCGCCGATAAAGAAACAGAGGATGGCGAGAATGAAAACACCCCGCGCCGGATCAACGGCGAAGGCGTGGACCGAAGTCAGGACGCCGGAACGCACCAGGAAAGTGCCGAGCAAGGATAGAGAGAAAGCAAGGATGGAAAGCAGCACGGTCCACACTTTGAGGGCGTTGCGCTTTTCCACGACGATGGCGGAATGGAGGAGCGCCGTTGCCACAAGCCAGGGCATGAAGCTGGCGTTTTCCACCGGATCCCAAAACCACCAGCCGCCCCAGCCCAGTTCATAATAGGCCCACCAGCTTCCCATGCTGATGCCAATGGTGAGAAACATCCAGGCGGCGAGCGTCCAGGGTCTTACCCAGCGGGCCCAGGCGGCGTCCACCTTGCCGTCGATCAGTGCCGCGATGGCAAATGAGAACGCAACGGAGAGGCCGACATAGCCCGCGTAAAGAAACGGCGGATGAAAGGCGAGCGCCGGGTCCTGAAGAACCGGGTTGAGGCCATTGCCTTCGATGGGCACGGGATTGAGCCGGGCAAAAGGGTTGGAGGCCACCACGATAAAGAGAAGGAAGGCAAAGCCGATGGAACCCTGCACCGCCAGCACCCGGGCCCTCAAGGTGGGCGGCAGGTTTTCGCCGAAGATTGCCACGGCGCCACCGAAGCTTGCGAGAATGAAGACCCAGAGCAGCATGGAGCCTTCGTGGTTTCCCCATACGCCGGAAATTTTATAAAGCAATGGCTTGGCCGAATGGGAATTCTCAAACACGTTCTGCACGGAGAAATCGGAGATCAGATAGGCATGGGTGAGCGCGGCAAAGGCCACGTAGACAAGTACGAGTTGGATGAGGGTTGCCGGAACAGCGGAGGCAATCATCTGGCGATTCCCGCGTGCCGCGCCCATCAGCGGCACGAGAGTCTGGTAGGCGGCAACGGCGAGCGCCAATATTAGGGCGAAATGGCCAATTTCGGCGATCATGGCCCTGCTCCCTTGCCATCCTGCCAGACACCTTTTTCCTTGAGCTTGTCGGCCAAGTCCTTTGGCATGTAGTTCTCGTCATGCTTGGCCAGAACCGTATCGGCGATGAAAACGCCGCTTGCATCCAAAACACCTTCGGCGACCACGCCCTGGCCTTCTCGGAAAAGGTCGGGCAATTGTCCGGTGTAACTTACATTCAAGGTCTTGATCGTGTCCGTCACCACAAAACTTACCGTCGTGCCGCCTGCCTTGGAAATGCTGCCCTCTTCCACCAGGCCGCCGAGGCGCAGGCGGGTTCCAGGCAGCACATTCTTTTCGGAAATTTCGCTGGGCGTGTAGAAAAACACAATCGAATCGCGGAGCGCAAAGAGCACGAGGCCTGCGGCAAGGCCGAGAATGGCAAGGCCACCGGCGATTACGGCCAGGCGCTTCTGTTTACGGGTCATTCTGCTATCCCCAATTCCTTTGCAAGGGCGCGCAAGGCATCCAGCGTTTCGGGCTCGTCCTTGAAAATGTTCATGGCGAGGTCGAGCGAGGCTTTGGCCTTGTCGATTTGGTTTGAGATATGCCGGGCACGGATCAGGCGCTTCCAGCCTTCGAGGTCGCGGCTGTCCCTGCCCAGCTTTTGCTCCAGGCCATCCATCATGCCGGCAATCATCGCCGTCTGGTCCTGGGCCGGCATGGCCTGTCCCGCGGCAATCTGTTCATCGCTCAAAGCGGGGGCCTTGCCCTCCTGTTTCAGGGCCATGTCGTAATAGTATTTGGCACGTTCGTTGGTTGCTTCGAGTTTCAGTGCTTCGACAAAGGCGCGCTCGGCCTCATCGGTCACCATGCCCTCATTGGCGAAGACCAGCATTTCACCATAATCGGCAATTGCGTCAGAGGTTGGCGGGGCGAGACGCAAGACATTGGCATAGGCCTCCGCCGCATCGCGCCAGCGCCTTTCGCGCTTGTAAGCCGGAGCCAGCACTTTCCAGCCCTCGACGTCATTGGGAGATTTGGCGAGATGGGCCTCAACAGTTGCCACCAAGGCTTCAAAGTCCTGATTTGCGATGGCCCCTTTCAATCTTTCCTGCAAGGGAACATCGGGCATCCGCGGACTGCCATACTTGGCGTAGATGGGCATGGCCACAAGCGGCACCAACAGAACGGCCATAAGGGCGTAGCGGTTTCCGGCGGCAATGGCCTCCGGTTCTGCGACCTGGAGCAAGCGCCTGGAAATCTCATTGCGGGCTGCCTGGGCCTCTGTCTCGCCAATCAGGCCGCGGGCCTTGTCGCGGTCAAGTTCCAGCAGCTGGTCGCGGTATATCGCCCGATCAAACTCCGAATCGGGACTAAGGGTATCCGCCGAATTGCGCATGAAAGGCACCAGCAAAGCTGCCACGACTGCCGCCGTCATGCCTGCAAAAATCAGCCAAATCATCATGCGGTTATGGTTTTCCCATGGTGGACTTACAATACAATTCATAGGCAAGCATCTGTCACGTCGCATTGTCGCATGGCGGCAATGGGGTGTCGGAAAGCTGTAGTGATTGTGGGGCCTATTTGATACAAGTCAGGCGAATTAAGGATAGGCCCGATGAAATCCCGCTATTCGATCTTTTCGCTCGCCCGCAACGCCATGAATTACCACAAGGATTGGGAGCGGGCCTGGCGTTCGCCACAGCCTAAGGCGGAGTATGACGCGGTGATCGTGGGGGCCGGCGGGCATGGCCTGGCCACCGCCTATTACCTCGCCAAGAACCATAAAATGACGAATATCGCCATTCTGGAAAAGGGCTGGCTGGGCGGCGGCAATACGGGGCGCAATACCACCATTATCCGCTCCAATTACCTGCAGGATTCGTCGATTGCCATTTATGAACTGGCGCGCTCGCTTTACGAAGGGCTGAGCCAGGAACTGAATTACAATGTGATGTTCTCGCCCCGTGGCGTGTTGATGCTGTGCCAGACCGAGCATGAGCTTCGCGCCTTCAAGCGCACGGCGCACGCCAATCGCCTGGCGGGATTGGATTGCCGGATGGTTTCACCGGCGGAAGTGAAAGAAATCGTACCGATCATCAATGATGATTCGAACTGCCGCTATCCCGTCCTCGGCGCCTATTACCAGCCGCGCGGCGGCACGGCGCGGCATGATGCGGTGGCCTGGGGATATGCCCGGGGGGCCGATGCACTGGGCGTCGACATTATCCAGAACTGTGAAGTCACCGGCATCACCCGCGAAGGCGGAAAGGTCGTTGGACTTGAAACATCGCGTGGCTCCATCAAGACGAAGAAAGTTGGGGTGGTGACGGCAGGCAATGTCTCGACCTTGATGCAGACTGCCGGCGTGCGCATGCCGATCGAAAGTCTCTGCCTGCAGGCGCTGGTGTCTGAACCGATCAAGCCGGTCATTGACTGCGTGGTCATGGCCAACACGGTACATGGTTACATCAGCCAGTCGGACAAGGGCGAACTGGTGATCGGCGGCGGCACGGATCCCTACAACAACTATTCGCAGCGCGGCTCCTTCCCCTCCCTCGAGCACACGGTGACGGCGCTGGTGGAAACCTTCCCGATCATTTCGCGGCTGCGCATGCTGCGCATGTGGGGCGGCATTGTCGACATGACGGGCGACCGTTCACCGATCATTTCCAAAACCGATGTTGAAGGCCTCTATGTGAATTGCGGCTGGGGCACCGGCGGCTTCAAGGCCATTCCGGGTTCGGGCTATGTCTTTGCCGACACCATCGCCCATGATAGGCCGCACGCAATCGCCGAGCCATTCGGACTCAACCGTTTCGCGGAAGGCCGCCTGATTGACGAAAGTGTTGCGGCAGCGGTGGCGCATTAGGAGCAGATGATATGTTAGTTGTTCATTGCCCAGTGTGTGGCGCGGAAGGCGACGAGACGGATTTTCATGGCGGTGGCCAGGCCCATGTGCGCCGGCCTGCGACCCATGATCCGGCGAATGTCAGCGATGAGGCGCAGCGCGATTACCTGTTCATCCGGCATAATCCGAAGGGCCTGCATTTCGAGCGCTGGCGCTGCGACCGGGGCTGCGGGAAATGGTTCCATGCGGCGCGCGACACGGTGACCATGGAATTCAAGGCGTTTTACGGCATCAGCGAACTGCCGCCGCGCGAGGTGATGGAACAGGCCACGGGCGAATGGGCCACCTATTTCAAGGACAGGCTGAAGGCAGAGGCAAAATCATGAGCAACAAGCCTTACCGCCTGGCCCAGGGCGGCTCCCGCATTGACCGCACGAAGAAGCTGCATTTCAGTTTTGACGGCAAGCAGCTCAACGGTTTTGCCGGTGACACGCTGGCCTCAGCCGTGATGGCCAATGGCACAAAGCTTTTCGGCCGCAGTTTCAAGTATCACCGCCCGCGTGGGGTGGTGGGCCTCGGCTCAGAAGAAATGAACGCCCTTGTCGGCGTGGGCGATGGTTCGCGCCACGAGCCCAATTTGCGCGCCACGCAGGTGGAACTCTTCGACGGGCTGCAGGCGGTGAGCCAGAACCGCTGGCCATCGCTTGCCTTCGATGTGAGTTCGCTCAACAGCAGCTTCTCGCGCTTCATTCCCGGCGGCTTTTACTACAAGACCTACATGTGGCCGCAGCGCTTCTGGAAGCATGTGTATGAGCCGATCATCCGCAAGGCGGCAGGCCTTGGCCATGCGCCGGAAGGCCGCGATCCCGACTCATACGAAAACATTCATGTGCATTGCGATGTGCTGGTGGTGGGCGGCGGGGTTGCCGGACTGGCGGCGGCCGAATCCGCCGCCGCAACGGGCGCAAGGGTTGTCGTGGCCGATGAGAATCCGCAGTTCGGCGGTGTTGCAGACATTTCCGCCGGGACGCTTGATAGCATGCCACAAGCGACCTGGATTGCCGAGAAGGTCGCCGCGCTTGCGGCGGCGGAGAATGTGCGTCTCCTGCCCCGCGCCACGGTCGTGGGCCATTGGCACCATAATTACCTGATGCTGTTTGAGCGTGTGGCCGACCATGATCCGGCGCTGCTTCGCGAAGGCGCGCCACGCCACAGGCTGTGGAAGGTCCGCGCCAAGCAGGTGATCCTTGCCACCGGGGCCATTGAACGCCCCATCGCCTTCGCCAACAATGACCGGCCCGGCATAATGCTGGCTTCGGCGGCCCGCGCCATGGTGGAGCGCTACGGCGTATCCCCAGGGGTGGAAGGCGTTGTTTTCACCAATAATGACGATGCCTATCAAACGGCGCTCGTACTCAAGGGCGCAGGGATTGGCGTCCGGGTCGTTGACTCGCGTGGCCGGGCGGAAGGCGCTTTGGTCGAAAAAGCCCGCGCCGCCGGCATTGACGTTGCCGTAAGCTCGGTCGTGTCAGCGGTTGAGGGCAACCTTGGGGTCACCGCTGTGCGCGTGGCGGCCTACCGCAAGGGCCAGGGCCGGGTCATCACAGAGCGCAAAATTTCCTGCGATTTCATCGCCATGTCCGGCGGGTTTAATCCGGCGCTTCATCTCTGGTGCCATAACGGCGGCAAGATCAAATTTGACGATGGCCTGCAATCCTTCCGGCCGGACCGGCATCAGGATGCGATCATCGCCGTGGGCGCTGCCAACGGCACCTTTGGATTGGCTGACATCATCGCCGAGGCCTCGGCGGCTGGCGAGACGGTCGGAAAGCGAAAAACCAAGTCGGCCAAGATCAAATTGCCGAAGGCCGAGGAGGACCTGCAGAAGCCATTAGAGGCGCTTTGGTTCGCGCCGGCCACGGGCAAATATAATGAAGGCAACAAGCATTTTATTGATTTCCAGAATGACGTGACGGTTGCCGATCTGGAACTGGCCCAGCGCGAGGGTTACGAATCGGTAGAGCACACCAAGCGCTACACCACCTTCGGCATGGCCACCGACCAGGGAAAAACCTCGAATCTCAACGGCCTGGGCGTTCTATCGGAGGCCACGGGCAAGAGCATTCCGGAAATTGGCGTCACTACCTTCCGGCCACCCTATACCCCGTTTTCCTTCGGCTCGATTGCGGGAGTGCTGACCAAGAACCTGTTCCTGCCCATTCGCCGTACGCCCATTTACCAGTGGCATGCGGACCGAAACGCAACTTTCGAGCCGGTCGGGCAGTGGCGCCGGGCTTACACCTATACAGGCCCGGGCGAAGACAAGCATGCCTCGATCAACCGCGAGATTCTTGCGGTGCGCCACAAGGTGGGCCTGCTCGATGCTTCGACACTGGGCAAGATTGAAATCAAAGGGCCGGATGCGGCGGAATTCCTCGACCGCATGTACACCAACATGTTTTCAACCCTGAAGGTTGGAAAGTGCCGCTACGGGCTGATGATGAATGAGTTGGGCTTTCTCACCGATGATGGCGTCACGGTGCGTTTGGGCGAAGATCATTTCCTTATGCACACCACATCGGGCGGGGCTGACCGCATTGCGGCCTGGCTTGAGGAATGGCTGCAAACCGAATGGACCCATTATAAAGTGTTCGTCACGCCGGTCACCGAGCAGTGGGCGCAGTTTGCCATCGCCGGTCCACGGGCGCGCAACGTGCTGGCCAAGCTGGGGGCGGATTTCGACCTCAGCCATGATGGCTTCCCGCACATGTCGTTCAAGGAAGGAAAGCTTGGCGGCTATCCGGTGCGGGTCTACCGCATCAGTTTTTCCGGCGAGCAGTCCTATGAAGTGGCAACACCTTCCAACATGGGCCGCGGGCTATGGAACGCGATTCTCGATGCAGGCAAGGAACTGGGCATCGAGCCCTATGGCACGGAAGCGCTGCATGTGCTGCGCGCCGAAAAAGGCTTCATCGTCATCGGCGATGAGACCGATGGCACGACGACTCCGATTGATGTGGGGCTTGAGGGCCTCGTCTCAAAAAAGAAAGCTGATTTCATCGGCAAGCGTTCGCTGGAGCAGAGCTATCTCAAAGGGCCGAACCGCAAGCAGCTTGTGGGCCTTCTCACGGAAGAACCAACCGATGTGCTCCCGGATGGCGCATACGCAGTGCGCGCCGTGAAGGACAAGCCGCCGATGGAAATGATCGGCCAGGTCACCTCGTCCTATCATTCACCGACGCTTGAACGTTCCATTGCCATGGCGCTCATCCAGAATGGCCGGGCCCGCATGGGCGAAACGCTGTCGTTCCCCATCGAGGGCGGCAAGGTGATCCGCGCCAAAATTGTCGATCCGGTTTTCTATGACAAGGAAGGGGCGCGGCAGAATGTCTGAGCTCTATGTTGAATCGCCCCTCGCCCACCGCGAGGTCCCGCAGGGCCTCAGCATCGAGCTCCGCGAAATCACCGACCGCGGCATGATTGATGTGCGCGGGCACGCCACTGACAAGAAGTTCATGGCCGCGGCAAAAAAAGTTCTGGGCCTTGATCTGCCGAAGGCGCCGCGCACGAGCGTATCCTGGGGTGATGTGAAAGCCCTGTGGCTCTCCATCGACCAGTGGCTCATTCTCTGTTCGCGCGCCAAGGCGCTTGAACTCACCGCCGCATTGAAAGCCGAACTCGGAAACATTCATTCCCTTGTTGTTGATGTCTCCGACATGCGCGCGGTCCTGCGCCTTGAAGGCGAAGGGGTGCGCGAAGTCTTGCTGAAAGGCTCATCGCTTGACCTGCTCGACGAAGATTATGCGCCGGGCACGGTGCGGCGCATGCGCTATGCCGAAATCGCGGCACTGCTGCATGTGGTGGAAGAGACGGTATTTGATGTTTATGTTTTCCGCTCCTACGCCGATTACGCGTGGGACTTCATCCTTGCGACGGCTCGCGCGCCTGCGAAAGTCACCTTGTTTGGGGCGCAAGCCACTCCCAAATAGGGGGCTGAAACAGCCCCTGCACGACCTTTATGCAGCCCCCTGTTGTCCCCAAGTTTTTCATCTAATCTATTGATATTATTACATCAAAAATATGTGATCAGAAATATTACATTTTTTCTTGAAACGGCATCCCGGCTTCTTACATCGAGGATATCGAAACTGCGAAGAGCGCAGTTCACGAGCTAAGATCAACAAGAGAAGTAAAGGATACTATCATGAAGAAGTTCGCAATTTCCCTCCTCGCCCTGGCCGCTGTTTC
>JAEUMI010000006.1 GCA_016792825.1 Hyphomicrobiales bacterium | reverse complement strand
AATGCCGTCTGCCGGCGAGGGCGAAGCGGGCGATGCCCTGGTGGAAGTCTCAATCCGTCCCCATCGCTTCTTTACGCGGGTTGACGATGATATTCACATTGAACTGCCGGTCACTCTGGCGGAAGCATTTCTGGGCGCCAGAATCAAGGTGCCGACGCCGTCCGGCTCCGTCATGCTCAAAGTGCCGAAAGGCTCAAACACGGGTACAGTCCTGCGCCTTAAGGGCAAAGGCGTAGCGCGGCGCGCCGGCGCAGGCGATGAACTCGTGAGGCTCAAGGTCGTGTTGCCAACCGGGCCGGATCCCGAACTTGAAACGTTTCTCAACAAATGGAAGCCCCGCGATGGTTATCAGCCGCGAAAGGAGATGCAGCCATGATGCTCACCAAGCTCGAGTTCCTTTCCCGCGCCCGCCTTGATCAGGAAACCCTTGAGGTGTGCATGAGTGAAGCCTGGCTGCTTCCCAGTGAGACCGCAGGCGAACCGGCATTCACCGAGATCGATCTGGCGCGCGCTAAATTGATCCGCGATCTGAAGCATGACATGGGCGTCAACAATGAGGGAATAGGCATAATCCTCGATCTCCTCGATCAAATGCACAGTTTGCGGAAGGCCATGGCTGAGACCCTTCCAGTCAAGCGCTGATGGCACCGAACTGGGCAGGCCCTGGGCCTTTCATCAAGTAATTTCGGTTAGCCGGAGGGAACCAGGCAGGGTTTGTATTTTCCGCTGTATGATTTGTAGGTGCCTGTCGCCTTGTCGAACGAGGCGTATTTCGACGCGCAGTACTCATTCCACGCCACTGATCCCGGAGCCAAAAGGGGAGTCCTTTTCCGCCGCGAGGTGTCGCGCGCCGGGGCCGCTGCGACTTTCTTGGTGACCTTGTCCGCAACGACTTTTTCGGCATCACCAGTGCTGTATTGCATCATGCAGGAATTGAAGGCATTGCGGTAACCAGCCTGCCATTGGTCCACATCTATTGTCTTGCTATCGGCATAGTCCTTGCTGAAGAGCTCACAATAGGTCTGAGGATTAGTAAGAGCTTGTGCCGGGAAGCCGGTCATCAAGCCCGTTGCCAAAGCCATGAGGAAAATACGCATTACATTTAGGTCCCTGATTGCTGTTGAGGAATGTCCCTTCCAAAAGAGCGCCTTGCCGTCGGGGATTTTTAGCATTTTTTATCTTTGGCATCAATGATTTGAGTCGCTCATCTAATCTGGAAAATGCCATCATTTTGCCTGCGGCAGCCTGCCGCACCTTCCGCCATTTCCCGGAGCCGGAGCGCTAGGCCGCGCAAATAAAGCTGGCGTTGTCAGGAACAAGAGAGCCGAAAGGCAATTGAGTCCCCATCGGGAGATGATCCGTCTTTCCGTTTCAGAGATTCACGCGCAACCCAGGAGTCAAAAAATGACTGAGAAAACCTTGGAGGACCTGTTCCTCGACACTTTGAAAGACGTCTATTACGCCGAACGCAAGATCCTTGCGGCACTGCCGAAGATGGAAAAGGCCGCCGAAACAGAAGTCCTCAAGTCAGCCTTTATGAAGCACAAGGATCAGACCGAAGTCCAAATCGAGCGGCTGGTCGAGGTCTTTGAAATTCTGGGCAAGAAGCCACAGGGCAAGACCTGTCCGGCAATCGACGGGATTCTTGACGAAGGCAAGGAGATCATGGACGACTACAAGGGCACCGCCGCCCTTGATGCCGGTTTGATCGGCGCGGCGCAGGCCGTCGAGCATTATGAGATTACGCGCTATGGCACGCTGAAGCGTTGGGCCGAAAGCCTTGGGCTGAGCGATGCCGCGGCACTTCTGAATGCCAGTCTGGATGAAGAGAGCCAGACCGATGAGGATCTGTCCGCTATTGCCGACAGCACCGCCAATCCGAATGCCAAGCAGAACGCTCAGATGGCGGCGGAATGACATCAAAAAAGGGCGGTGCGCAATGCACCGCCCTTGTTTTCACCCAATCAGCCTTCGTCAAACAACGTTGAAAAGATACAGAAGGATGATGATTGGAATGGGTATTCCGACGAGCCAAAGCAATACTCCGCGCATTTACTTCTCCATTTATCTTTTGACGCAGCAATAACTTTTGCTGCGGAACAAGGTTCCCCTTGATTCAGCAATTTTTCCATTCTTGGAACACATTCCCGCCCAACGCGTTAGGTGTGGAATGGCGGGCCTGCAGTTCAGGCTTCCCGCCAGGTAACCGCCTCAATTCACTACGCCAGGAGATGGAAATGAACTCGATAATTTACTTAGTTGGCCTTGTTGTCGTCGTCTTGTTTGTCCTGTCCTTGCTGGGCCTGCGTTAAGTCCTTTTACACAGCAACTTATCCCATGTTCAATTGGAGCACTTTCAATGGCTAACACTTTTCCTGAAGTAACGGCCGTTTCTGTCGAAACTGCCGCTTCCGAGCACTATGTGGATTGGGGTGCAATCGCGGCCGGTGTGTTCGTTGCACTTGCGGTATCTTCGGTATTCCTGGCTTTTGGGTCGGCAATCGGCCTGTCACTCACGTCATTTCAGCCGGGTGGATCCGCGCCGGCAACTGGACTCGTAATCGCCGCCGGCCTCTGGCTCCTCTGGGTGCAGATATCAAGCTTCATTGGGGGCGCCTATGTTGCCGGCCGCATGCGTCGCCGCATCGGGGACGCCAAAGCCCATGAGGTGGAAATACGTGATGGCGCCCATGGCCTGATCGTGTGGTCCGTGAACATTGTAATCGGGGCATTGCTTGCTGGTTGGATCACCATTGCCGGCGTAAGTGGCGCCCTTGGCACGGCAGCAAACTCTGGTGCGATGGAATATTATGCTGACCGGCTGCTGCGGAGCGATGCCGTTGGCGGCACCACGGCTGTTTCGCCCGATGCCCAATACAACGCCCAGGTTGGCCGCATCCTTGCGCGAAATGTCGCTGCGCCGACCGTGGACGTAACCGACAGGTCCTATTTGGCGCGCGAAATTTCAGCCCGCACGGGACTGGCGGAAACCGATGCGCAAAAACGCGTGGACGACACAGTGGCAACTTTAAAGGCCCAGGCTGACACTGCCCGCCGCTACGGCGTGTTGCTGGCCTTCATGACTGCCGCCTCTCTATTGATCAGTGGAGTGGCTGCGTGGTGGGCGGCAACTGCTGGTGGCAAACATCGCGACGATGGCGTGGACCATAGCCATATGTCCCGCTGGAGATAGCATCCACGGTGCCCCGCTGCCGAAAGGTGGTGGGGTTACACCCAAAGTCTTACCCGAGGTCGACCGGCTTAACGTGACACCGCCTGGGAAATGTTGTTAATGCTCGCCGCATGATATCTGGTTTACCCTTTAAGATTCTTGCCCTGACGATCATTATGTTGTCACCGCCCGCTCTGGCCGGGCCCTACGAAGATGCCGCCGCCGCTTATGCCCGCCGGAGTTACACTGAGGCGCTTCTGCTCTGGCAGGAATTGGCCGCGCAGGGCAACGCCGCCGCCCAATACAATCTTGGGGCCCTGTACGAGAACGGCCAGGGTGTTCCAAAAGACAGCGCCGCAGCCGAAAGATGGTACCGGCTTGCTGCCGGCCAGGGCCTTGCCGATGCCCAATTCACCCTTGGACTCCGTTACGCCAATGGCCAGAACATGTCGGAAGCGCTGAAATGGTATCGTCTGGCCGCAGAACAGGGGTTTACCCAAGCCCAGTACAATCTTGGCGCCATCTTTGATGAAGCCAATGGTGTTCGGCGAGACTTTTCTGAAGCCGCCAAATGGTACCGGTTGGCGGCCGACAATGGATCGGCGGCTGCCCAGGCCAATCTTGGCCTGATGCACGAGGTCGGCCGGGGTGTGCGGCTGGACTTTGCCGAAGCCGCCAATTGGTATCAGCGCGCCGCCGAGCAGGGCCACGCCCTCGCGCAAAGCCGCTTGGGGTTATTATATGACCAGGGCCGTGGCGTGGAGCAGGATTTCGCCAAGGCCCTGAAATGGTACAGGCTCGCTGCTGATCAGGGCAACGCCGCCGCCCAGAACAACCTTGGCGTTTTGCACGCTCAGGGTAAGGGCGTGGAGAAGAATGATTCTGAGGCGGTAAAATGGTATGGGCTGTCAGCCGAACAGGGCTTCGCCGCCGCCCAGGCAAACCTCGGTGCCGCCTATGACATGGGCCTGGGCGTTGCCCAGGACGCCACAGAGGCAATCAAGTGGCTCGGCATGGCCGCTGACAGCGCTTATGCACCTGCCCAGCATAGCCTTGGCGCAATGGCCGCAAATGGGCTAGGCGGCCCCCCGGATCATGCCGCGGCAGCCAAGTGGTACCGCCTTGCTGCTGTCCAGGGCTTTGCCCCAGCCCAGTTTGATTTGGGCGCCAGCTACGAAAACGGCGTTGGCCTGCCCCAGGACCATGGTCAGGCCGTCAAGTGGTACCGCCTTGCCGCCGCGCAGGGCCATGTTGCTGCCCAGTTTAGACTGGGAGTCAGCTATGACCTCGGCCAGGGTGTTACCCAGGATTATGTTGAAGCGATAAAGTGGTACCGCGCGGCGGTCGCCCAGGGTGATGCCGCGGCCCAGAACAATCTTGGGTCCATGTATGAGTATGGCCTCGGTGTTGCCCAGGACTACGTTGAAGCCGTAAGATGGTACCAGTTCTCGGCTGATCAGGGCTACGCCAAGGCCCAGTATAATCTTGGCCTCATGCATGCCAACGGCCGCGGCGTGCCGCCGGACTTCATGATCGCCCACCAGTGGCTGGATCTTGCGATAGAGGCCGATCCTCCGCTGGCACCGAAGGACATGGACGATGCGACCGACAATCGCGGCCAGATAGCCGCGCGCCTGGCACCCGAAGAACTGGCCCAGGCGCAACGCCGCGCGCGGGAATGGCTGGCGGCGCACCCCAAGCATTGACCGGCGGGCCTTGCCGAAAGCCGGGGTCAATATATGATGTGGCGGTTTGAATTCAGCCCAGGGTGATAAATGCAGATAGGCAAGACCGGCACAGCAGAGAGCCATATCTGCAAGGCCTATCCGGACCGCGTCGAAGTGCGCGGGCTGGACCTGTGCCGCGATCTTATGGGGCAGATGAGCTTCACCGAATATTTTCATTTGCTTCTCACCGGGCGCAAACCAACTGAATTGCAGCGGGATTTTCTTGACCTCTTGCTCGTTGCCATCTCCGAGCACGGCATGATGCCCACCTCAGTTGCCGCGCGCATGACGCTCGCCGCCGATCCCGGCTCGTTGCAGGGCGCCCTTGCTGCCGGACTGCTGGGTTGCGGCCCGGTGATCCTGGGTACCGCTGAACTTTGTGCCAAGCTGCTGGCCGAAGCGCAGGCCAAGGTGCTTTCCGGCGGTAACGTTAAGACGGTTGCAGAGCAGATGGCCCTCGACATTAAGAGCGCGGGCGGCAGGGCCCCGGGCTTTGGCCATCCCGTGCACCGTCCGCTTGACCCGCGCACCGAGCGCATTTTCGAACTCGCTGATCAGGGTGGTGTCAGCGGCCCCCATGTGGCCCTGGCGCGGCAGTTCCGCCTTGCCATAGCCAAGGTCTGGGGCAAGCCGCTGGTCATGAATGTCTCCATGCCAATGGCCGCCGTGCTGCTGGATATGGGCTTACCCGTGAACATCGTGAAAGCCATCCCGTTGCTGGCGCGCACTGCTGGCATTCTTGGCCATCTCGCCGAAGAACAGGAAAATCCGGTTGGCTTACTCATGGCCGGGAAGGCGGAGGAGGCGATCACCTATCGCAGCGATCAGCCGGAAGACAAGGCGTGATGCTGGCGCCGGAAGTTGAAACCCGTCCATGGGCGGAGCAATTCGTCATCGACGATGCGCAGTACCGCAATCAGCTCGACTATATCCAGGCGTACTCTGCTTTCTATAAGAAGAAGTTCGAGGCGGCAGGCATTGGCCCGGCTGGAGCAGGGGGACTTGCTGACATTGGTCAACTTCCCTTTACCGAAAAAAGCGAAATCAGGGCAAGCTGCACAGCAGAAAACCCCATCGGTTCCCACCTCTGCGTGGACCGTTCGGAAATCATGCGCATCTATTCGACCAGCGGCACCACCGGAACGCCAAGCTACATTCCATTGACCGCGCGCGATCTTGAGAACTGGGTGACCACCTCGGCACGAAGCTATTCGGCCTCCGGCGTCGAAGCCGGCCAGCGCATAGTTTCCACCTACAATGCCGGGCCATTCGTGGCCGGTGCTGCGCTGGCCGCATTCGATAAATTGGCCATGTGCCATATTCCCGTTGGCACCGGCAACACTGAGCGCCTGATGACAGCCATCCGCCTGCTGAAGCCCGAAGCCGTTGTACTCACCCCCTCCTATGC
Organism: Hyphomicrobiales bacterium; assembly: GCA_016792825.1. Lineage (GTDB taxonomy): Bacteria > Pseudomonadota > Alphaproteobacteria > Rhizobiales > Aestuariivirgaceae > Aestuariivirga. Next base: position 1,413 of record JAEUMI010000006.1, on the reverse strand, counting down.
GGCCTATCTTATTGAATGGGCAGCGGAGAAGGATTTTGACCTGAAGGGATCAAGTGTGCGGCGTGTACTGGTTGCGGGTGAGCCCGGTGGCGGCGAACCTGCCTTCCGCAAGAAGCTGGAAGAGGGATGGGGAGCCCGGGTTACCGAAGCCATGGGTATCGGCGACATCGGAGTCTCCCTCTGGGGCGAATGCGAATATCAGCAGGGCATGCATCTCGGTGGTCGCGGTTTCATCCATGCGGAACTGATCGACCCTGACAGTGGCGCATCCCTGGCAATGCGTGATGGCGCCAAGGGCGAACTTGTCCTCACCCATCTCCAGCACCGGGCCGCACCCTTGCTTCGTTTCCGCACCAGGGACCACGTGGAAGTCTGGAACAGTGCCTGCAAATGCGGCCGCACCGCCCCTCGCATCCGTTGCATCGGCCGCACCGACGATATGCTCATCGTGCGCGGCGTGAATGTCTTTCCCTCGGCCATCCGTGAGGTGGTCAGTGAATTTGTGCCCGATGTCAGCGGCCATATTCTGGTTAAGCCATCACAACCTGGCATTAAGCAAGAGCCACCTCTCCCCATTGAAGTTGAGCTTGCCAGGGGCAGGGCGGACGATGCAGGATTGGCCGAAACCATCCGTGCCCGGTTGCGCAGTGTTTTGGTCTTCACAGCCGGTATCAAACTTGTGCCTTACGGCACACTGCAGCGCAGTGAATATAAGTCGAAACTGGTCCAGCATTAGCTCACGAGGTGAAATCCCATGCAAAAACTCCAAAGCCAGGGCGTGCATCACATCACCCTCACCGGCGCCAACCGCCAGACCTCCATTGATTTCTGGGAAGGCGTGCTCGGCATGCCCTTTGTTTTCGAGCAGCCGAACCTCGACCGCGCCTCCGAAAGTCATCTGTATTTTGACCCCGGTGACGGACGCCTGATAACCATCTTCACCGATGAAGGCCGCAAGCCCGATCCGCGCCGCACGCCCACCGAACCGGGCTGCGTCCATCATATTGCCTTTTCGGTTTCACGCGTGACCTTCCTCCAGGCAGTCAAGCGGCTTGATGACCGCAAGATCAAGCACAGCGGGGTCAAGGACCGCGGCTTCATGGATTCCATCTACTTTACCGATCCGCTCGGCCTTTTGATCGAGCTGGCATCCTACCGCTTCGAGCCGCCCCATGGCTTCACCCATGCAGATGTCCTGTTCGAGGCTCACAAGATCCGTGTCTCGCGCGGCGATTACAACATCGCCGAGGTTCACCTCGCCGATGCCATCGAGGCTCTGACAACCCGAAAGAACGCGTCACTGTCGGACGACCGGTCGCCGAAGAATCCGTACTGAAAAACCCTGGGAGGAAGATTATGAAACTGCATATCCTGAAACCAAGTGTGAACAACATGGCCGTCCGTGTTTTCGTG
>JAEUMI010000334.1 GCA_016792825.1 Hyphomicrobiales bacterium | reverse complement strand
GGCGCCACTGCTTTTCATCTTCCTGTCAATCGGCATGCTCGCCGGTGAGGATGGCCCACTCGGGATCGTCTTCAATGACTACCGCCTGACCTATACGATTGGCTCCATCGCGCTGGCGGTCATCCTTTTTGATGGCGGTCTCAGAACCAGGCTCGTGGTGTTCCAGAGAAGCCTGCTGCCTGCGGGCATTCTCGCAACCTTGGGAGTTGTGGCCACAGCCGGGGCCATAGGCTTGGTTGCGAGTTGGCTCCTTGGCATCACCCTTCTGGAGGGTTTTTTGGTGGGGGCAATCGTCAGCTCAACCGATGCCGCCGCGGTGTTCTACCTGCTGCGCACAGGTGGCCTGCAGCTCAAGCGGCGCATCGGTGCGACCTTGGAAATCGAATCCGGCACCAACGACCCGGCAAGCGCCTTCCTGACGATACTGCTGGTCCAGCTTATTCTGGCCGGGAACGGCGATGGCTATGCGGGAATCCTCCAGTTTCTGATAACCCAGATCCTGCTTGGAACCGCAATCGGCATTGGCGGCGGCTTTGTTCTTGTTTGGGCACTGGGCAACCTGAGGCTCCCCCCAGGGTTGCGCCCGCTGTTTGTCGTGGGAGGTGCCATCGCCATTTTTGCTCTCACGTCCCTCCTCAGCGGCAGCGGCTTCCTGGCCGCCTACCTCGCCGGACTGGTTCTGGGAAATCGCGAAGCGCGCGGGTTTCCGGCAATCCTCAGTTTCCACGACGCAGCGACCTGGCTGGCGCAAATTGCCATGTTCCTCATTCTCGGGCTTTTGGTGACCCCGAGTAAACTGTTGGACTACTTCCTGCCCGCCCTCGCGATAGCGGCCTTCCTCATTGTGGTCGCCCGCCCGGCCGCCGTTTTTCTCTGCCTCTTGCCGTTCAATTTCAGTTTGCGTGAGAGGCTGTTCGTGTCATGGGTCGGGTTGCGCGGCGCCGTTTCCATTTTTCTCGCTGCCATTCCGACGCTTTCCGCGGTGCCCAATGCAGATATGTATTTCGACATTGCATATGTGGTTGTGCTGGCGTCACTCCTTGTGCAGGGCTGGACTATCCCCTGGTTTGCCAAGAGGCTCAAGGTGGCGCTTTCTGAAACCGCACCCGACGTGCAGCGCCTCGAAGTCGATGTCCCGGGGCAGCACAGCGTCGAACTCGTCGGCTATCCGATTGTGGCGGAAAGTCCGGTAATGTTGCGTAGCCGCCAACCCGACTGGTTGCAAACCGTCTGCGTGATACGCGATGGACGCGTTATATCAGGAGAAGACGCACGCAAATTCAGGCCGGGCGACTATGGATATTTTCTTGTCCCGATCGAGTCTGTGCGGCGCCTTGACCGGTTGTTCGCTCCCTCGGAGGCAATCCATGCTCACCAACCGGTTGAGAGTTTCAGTTTTTCTGGCGAACTTCAACTCACTGAGGTCGCCATGGCTTACGGATTGCCCATTCCCGAAGGGCTGGCTAACGCCAGCATCCGCGAAGCATTCATGATGGCTCAGGGAGAGGAGACAAGTCTGGGAGATCGTCTCCAGCTCGGGCCCGCCGCGCTGGTAGTCGCCGAAATGGATGGGGACCAGGTGAAGACCGTCACTTTCGAGATCGATCAGGATGTCGCCAGACCATCAGCACAAGAGGGAGACAGGTTCAATCGCGGCGTTGGCGAAATCGCCGGCCGGACAGCAAAACGCATTTCGAGATTGTTCAGCCGTTAATGACGGGAGGGCCCTGCTCACGCAATTCAGGCACGGCCATGTTTTTTCATCAGCACCATCACTTGTTCAATCGGCAAGGCATGCGAGGTATTTCCGTCCCGGCCGACCATGGTCCTGCTGCACACCATGGAATCAATCACTGCTTCCTCGGTTGCTTCCACCACAGCGTTGAAAATTGGATCAACTGCATCATTCCGCAGGAATGCGCCATTGCGGAGCTTTGACTCGCCGCTTTCATAGGCCTCTTCGTTCGCAGTCGAGAAGGCCAGAAAAATGTCACCCGAACTATTGTTGCCAACGGTGCCCGTCCGCGCCAACCCCAAGGGAACCCGCCGCGCCAGGCGTTTCAACTGATGCGGCTGCAGCGGCGCGTCGGTCGCGACAACGGCAATCACCGAACCCTGATCCCGCCCCCGCAGCTTTTCAGCCTTGATCTGCGGCCCGATGGGAACGCCCAGAACCATCAACTGTTCGCGCGCCCCGAAATTGGCCTGAACAAATACTCCAACCGTATATGTCGATCCATCAACGTTGATCACGCGAGACGATGAGCCATTGCCCGCTTTGAAATCATAGCAGATCATCCCCGTGCCACCACCGACGCTTCCCATTTCAACGACTCCGCCACGGGCCGCGTCCAGTGCCGCGATGGTGTGTTCAGCAGTCACATGGAATCCATTGATGTCATTCAGGTCACCGTCGTAAGTCTCAGCGGATACCGGCAAGCCCCAGTCCTGGCCAATTCCAATCCTGTTGGCCACCATCCAGCGGATTGTCGCGTCCCGCGTCACGCCACAGGAATGGGTATTGGTGATCGTAATGGGAGTCTGCAATTCGCCCGATTCTTCGATCCACACGGTTCCAGTCATTTCCCCATTGCCGTTGAATGAATAATAACCGGCGGCACAGGGAATATGGGCCTTGGCGCGGCCGCGCGGCAGAACAGCCGTAACCCCTGTCCGAATTGGCCCCTTGCCCACCACCAGTGGACCCTCGCCGCTGATTAGCGTGGTCGTGCCGACTTCAACTCCGGCCACATCGGTGATCGCATTGAATGGCCCAGGTATTCCTGCAAAAGGCAGTCCCCAGTCCCGCCCCCGCTTCACATCAGCCATGAATGCCTCCTCCCCCCTCAATTTGTAACTTTTTGCTTTGCAAATCTGGTCTCTTGCAACACTATGGCGGTAGCGGTGCACGGGGTCCATGGAAACAGCAGGCATAGGTCAATATCGGGAATTCCTGATCATACTTGGCGCAGCCGGATTGGTCATCCCCCTGTTCGTGCGCCTCGGCATCAGTTCCATATTGGGCTTCCTGCTAGTCGGATTTCTCCTCAGCCGCGATGTTCTGGGCTCCTTTACCTCGGCATTTCCTTTTCTTCAGGCCCTGGTCATAACTGATGAGGAGGCGGTCTCCTCGCTCGGCGAACTGGGTGTCGTGTTCCTGCTTTTCCTAATCGGACTCGAACTCTCCTTCGAACGATTAGTCACCATGAAGCGCCTGGTTTTCGGCCTCGGCAGCCTGCAGGTGATTAGTACCACGGCGCTTGTCTCGCTGGCAGCTTACGCCTTGGATTTCTCCCCCGCCCAATCCCTCGTCATCGGCACAGCTTTTTCGCTGTCATCC
>JAEUMI010000327.1 GCA_016792825.1 Hyphomicrobiales bacterium | reverse complement strand
CGGGTGCGCTGGACGATTTCATCAATGCGCTGCTGGGTGGTCCATTTCATGGCCACCAGATCAGGCACGGGAATTCCGGCGACTGTTGAATATTTCACCAGCGGCACCATGGTGTCGCCGTGTCCGCCGAGCACGAAGGCTGTTACATCTTCAACAGAGACTTTGAACTCCTCCGCGAGAAAATGGCGAAAGCGAGCGCTGTCGAGAACGCCGGCCATGCCCACAACCTTGTTGGGCGCGAGGCCGGAATATTTTTGCAGAGCCCAGACCATCACGTCGAGCGGATTGGTGATGCAGATTACGAATGCATCCGGCGCATATTTGGCAAGGCCGGCGCCCACCTGGGCCATGACTTTCAAATTGATTTCAAGCAAATCATCACGGCTCATGCCGGGCTTGCGGGGAACACCGGCGGTGACGATGCAGACATCTGCCCCGGCAATGCCTTCATACTTGTTGGTGCCGGAAAGGGCGGAATTAAAGCCTTCAATGGGTCCTGATTGTGAAAGATCAAGGGTTTTGCCCTGAGGAATGCCTTCGGCGATATCGAATACCACAACATCGCCAAGTTCCTTGAGAGCTGCAAGGTGGGCGAGTGTGCCACCAATCATGCCGCCACCGATCATTGCAATTTTCTTACGAGCCATTTTTCGTTTCCCTCTCAACCCGCAGGAGCGCAGGTTCTATTGCATTGCACAAGCGGGGTTTTTCTAGGCCTGATACAAAGAGGCTTCAAGAACTACTAACGGCTAACGGGGTTTTTATGACGATTTTTCAGGTTTCAACGATTTTTTGACCCCACCAGGCCGCCGATTGCATTTCCTGGAGCCGCGAAACGGTGCGGGCGAATTCAAACCGGTGGTCACCCTTGGGATAAATCCGCTCCGGCGGCTGGGCCGAGGAGGCCACGAGATGCAGGCGGGCATCATAAAGTGTGTCAATCAGCAGGACAAAGCGTTTGGCCTCATTGCGCTGGCTGGTCTTGAGGGCAGGGATTCTTTCGACAAAGAGGGTCTGGAAGTGGGCGGCAAGCGCCAGGTAGTCGGGCGGACCCAGCGGAGCTTCGCAAAGCTCGGCAAAGGTGAAACGGGCGCAGCCGTGGGCGCTTTCCGGCACATGCAGGCTGCGCCCCAGAACCAAAATTTCGCAGGGCTCGCCGTTTGGCACATCGGTGAGGCGTTCCCAAATCTGCTGCACATGGGCATCGGCCTTTGGGCCTAGTGGCGTTACAAAACTCTCCCGGGCTTTCACGCGGCCCAAACGGTAGTCGGTGGAGCCAGCCAGCGAAACGACGTCGAACTTGCTTTCCATGAGCTTGATGGCCGGGACAAACAGACCGCGGTTCAAGCCATCCTTATAGAGCTGGCCGGGCGGCAGGTTGGAGGTTGTGACGATGACCGTGCCGTTGTCCAGCAGCGCCTGGAACAGGCGGCCCACAATCATCGCGTCGGCAATGTCGCTGATCTGCATTTCATCGAGGCAGAGAACCTGCGCCTGTTTTGAAATGTCCGTGGCGATTTGCGCCAGCACGTCAGTTTCGCGGAGCGCCCGGCGGCGCTGGTGAATGCCCTGCATGAAGGCGTGGAAGTGGATGCGCTGCTTCGCCTTCACCTGGAGGTTTGCGAAGAACAGATCCATCAGCATGGTTTTGCCGCGGCCCACGTCGCCATAAATATAAACGCCCTTGGGCACGCCGTTCCGGTTCAGCAAGCGTCCAAGGGTTCCGCGCTGTTCACGTGCCTCAAGCGCCTGTGCCAGGTGATCGAGACGGGAAATGATTGCGGCTTGTGCGGCATCGGCGCGAGCTTCGCCGCTGGCTATTTTTTCGGTATAGGCTTCAAGCAGCGCGGTCACCGGAAGGCTCCCAGGAAAAAGGCGAGCATCACGCTATAGGCCGCAACGGTTGTCACAAAAGCGAATGCCGAAATCAGCACGCCCGGAAAGGAGAGGGGTTTGAGGCCGTGGTCGATCAGGCGCGGCCTGAGATTGGCAAGAACCGAGATCCCGCCAAAGATGAGGAGGATGACCTGTTCGAAATAGAATCCGCCCGCCAGAAGTGCCAGGCCAATGGTGAGCAGGCCGAAGCGCGCATGGGTTCCCATCAGCCTGGCCAGGATCGAGCGCAACGCCACGCCTCCGTCAAGCGGTTCGACGGGCAAGAGATTAAAGAGGTTGAGTCCGATGACCACGACCCCTGCAGTCACCAGCCAGGCGGGAAGGGTGACCCCCAGCACAAAGGGAAGGCTCAAGGCAAATGCCAGGAGCAGGCTGAAGCCTGGGCCCATGAGGGCGGAAAAAACCGCCTGGGCCTGGGTTTCGTAGGGCAGGCGCGGCATGGCAAGGGCGCCGAGAAAGGGCAGGAAGATCATGCGTCCCCAGGGCTGGCCGATCAGGCGGTAGGCCAGCAGGTGGCCGAATTCGTGGACAGCCAGGGCCACGACCAGCAGGCCGGAAATGAGCCAGCTGGTCATCAGGGCAAAGGCCACAAGGCTGATCAATCCGGTGACGATCGCAACGGTGGCTGAGATCCACATATGGGTCGTTTCATCAGGCTTGCCGGATTCGGCCAGGCCCTTGAGGCGGTAAGCTCCACTCCAGAGATCGGCGCGGGCGAGGATCTGCGCAACCAAGGGGCGCGGGCCCCATTCGTATTTCTGGGTGAGCCAGGTGCCTTCGGGGTGGGCCTCAGTTTCCGTGACGATCTTCAGCAGCTCATTGTTGAGGGATTTGCCCTCCAGCCCGTCGCGGTGCAGTTCTAGGTAGGCGGGAGGGCGCCGTTCGGCCACACGGAAATGGGCCTGGGATTTTTGCTGGGCGCCGGTCGAGAGGGTGGTCACATAAGTCATGCGGAAAACCTGGCGGGCGTCATCAAGAAGCTCGGACGTGACTGTGGTGCGGCTCCAGGTCTGCACCTTGCCGTGATGGAGGTCGACAAGGGCAAAGACCTTTTCCTGTGGAGCCCTAATCAGGAGTTTCGCCCGGGGGTTCACTTTCCGGCGGAAGCCCAGAAGCGCCAGCAGAATGAGAATAAAAGGAATCTCCACACCGGCGTTTAGAATGAACTCTGGCATTTGTCCTCTGGGATTGCCGTTACTTACGGGACGCCCTGCCTGATGCGCAATTGAAAAACATGGAAAGGCCTAATAAAAGCTTGGTTCATGCCCCACAAAATTGTTGTTGCCGCCCTCTACAAGTTTGTCACACTGAAGGACTTTGCCAGCCTCAGGCAACCCCTGCTTGCAGCCATGAAGGCTCATGGGGTGAAAGGCACGCTGCTCCTTGCGGAAGAGGGGATTAACGGCACGATCAGCGGCAGCCGAAGTGCCATCGACGGATTTCTTGCAGTGCTTAGATCCGACGCCCGCCTTGCCGACATTGACCACAAGGAATCCTATTGCGACAAAGATCCGTTCTATCGCAGCAAGGTGAAGCTGAAGAAGGAAATTGTCACGATTGGAGTTGTCGGCGTAGACCCGAACAAACAGGCCGGCACCTATGTGAGCCCGGTGGACTGGAATACGCTGATCGCCGACCCCGATGTCCTGCTCATTGATACGCGCAACGATTATGAAGTGGCGCTTGGCACGTTCGAGGGAGCGGCTGATCCCGGGACCTCCAGTTTTGGCGAATTTCCCAAATTCGTC
>JAEUMI010000263.1 GCA_016792825.1 Hyphomicrobiales bacterium | reverse complement strand
ACCGATGCAAAAACCGGCCGGGTTGAGAACGTCGATTTTGGCTTTGTCGGCGAACCGGCCCGCATCAACATTGAAATTCTTCAGACCATCATGAAGAGTGACGCCATTCCGGTGATCGCCCCCATCGGCGTGGGCTGGGATGGCGACACCTATAACGTGAATGCCGACACGGCGGCGGGCGCCATCGCCACCGCCACTCAGGCCAAGCGCCTGCTCATGCTGACCGATGTGGCCGGTGTCCTGGACAAGAACAAGCAGCTGATCAGCGAATTGCGGATCGGCGATGTCCCAGCCCTCATTGCCGACGGCACGATCACCGCGGGCATGATTCCGAAAGTCGAAAGCGCCGTGGCCGTGGTTGAATCGGGCGTCGAAGGCGTGATCATTCTCGATGGCCGCGTGCCCCATTCGGTGCTGCTTGAACTGCTCACCCCGCATGGCGTCGGCACCCGCGTCTCACGGACCGGTGTATGAGGGGTTTCGACCATATCGAGACCTGGGTGTTTGATCTCGACAACACACTCTATCCCGCCTCGTGCCGCCTGTTCGACCAGATTGACCGGAAGATGACCGGTCTTGTCTCCGAGATTCTCAAGATCGCGCCAACCGAGGCCCGCACCATCCAGAAGGGCCTGTTCCACAAATACGGCACGACGCTGCGCGGCCTCATGGTGGAGCATGAGGTTGACCCCGCCTATTTCCTGCGCCACGCCCATGACATTGACTACGCGCCCGTCCCTCAGAACATTCCCCTGGACGAGGCGCTGCACGCGCTGCCCGGGCGCAAGCTGATCTTCACCAACGGCACCGTCAGCCATGCCGAAAGCGTTCTGGAGCGCTTAGGCGTAACCCGGCATTTCAACGATATCTTTGACATCGTCCATTCCGACTACATTCCAAAGCCCGACCGCGGCCCTTACGAAAAATTCATTCGGCAAACCAATATCAGGCCCGAAACCTCCGCCATGTTCGAGGACATCGCGCGCAACCTCGAGGCCCCCCACGAGATGGGCATGACCACGGTACTGGTCACCTCCGATGACAATGCCGACGCCAACATCCTCAATGCGATCGGCCGCGCCGACCATGTTCATCACGTGACCAGCGATCTCGCCGAATTCCTGAAATCCGTGTCCGCAAAATTAAAGCAGGGAGCACCCCATGAAAAACCTTCAAGCCATCATTGAGCAGGCCTGGGAGGAGCGCGACAAGATTACCCTGAAGACCAAGGGGCCGGTCCGCAAGGCTGTGGCAACTGCGCTTGATATGCTCGATTCCGGCGAAGCCCGCGTGGCCGAAAAGGTGGCGGGCGCCAATGACACGCAATGGGTGACCAATCAGTGGCTCAAGAAGGCGGTGCTCCTGTCTTTCCGCCTGAACGACATGGAACTCACCGGCGGCGGCCCGGGAAAATCCAAATGGTGGGACAAGGTTCCGTCAAAATTCGAAGGCTGGACGGCGAAGGATTTCCGAGCCGGTGGCTTTCGCGCCGTGCCGAACTGCATCGTGCGCCACTCCGCCTATATCGCACCCGGCGCCATCCTCATGCCGTCCTTCGTCAATCTGGGCGCCTATGTCGACAAGGGCACCATGGT
>JAEUMI010000320.1 GCA_016792825.1 Hyphomicrobiales bacterium | reverse complement strand
TGTTCTGGGCGGTGTCATTCTCGTCAACACCCGCGGCCGCAGCATAGCGAAACAGCTATAAAGCTTGGACTATTCCCACTCAATCGTCCCCGGCGGCTTGCTTGTCACATCGTAGACCACGCGGCTCACACCCTTCACTTCGTTGATGATGCGCGTCGCCGCGCGGCCGAGGAAATTCATGTCGAAGGGATAGAAATCCGCCGTCATGCCGTCAACCGAGGTGACAGCCCGCAGCGCCAGCACCCGGTCATAGGTGCGGCCGTCGCCCATGACACCCACCGTTTGCACCGGCAGCAGCACCGAGAACGCTTGCCAGATTTTATCATAGAGTCCGGCTTTCCGGATTTCATCAAGATAGATCGCATCAGCCTTGCGCAGGATATCCAGCTTCTCGCGCGTCACCCCGCCCGGCAGGCGGATCGCCAGCCCCGGCCCGGGGAACGGATGCCGCCCCACAAACTTCTCCGGCAGGCCAAGCTCTTGGCCCAGCTTCCTCACCTCATCCTTGAAGAGTTCGCGTAAAGGTTCCACCAGGTTCATCTTCATCCGTTCCGGCAGCCCGCCCACATTGTGGTGCGACTTGATGGTCACCGATGGCCCGCCGGTGAACGATACGCTTTCGATAACGTCGGGATAGAGCGTGCCCTGCGCCAGGAAATCCGCCCCGCCGATTTTCTTCGCCTCGCGCTCGAAGACCTCGATGAACAGCCGCCCGATAGTCTTGCGCTTGGTTTCCGGGTCCGCCTCGCCTTCCAGCGCCGAAATGAATTCATCGCTCGCATCCACATGCACCAGCGAAAGGTTGTAGTGTTCGCGGAACATGCTGACCACTTCCTGCGCCTCGTTGAGCCGCATGAGCCCGTGGTCCACGAATACGCAGGTGAGCTGGTCGCCGATTGCCTCATGGATCAGCAGCGCCGCCACCGAGGAGTCAACCCCGCCCGAAAGCCCGCACAGCACCCTGCCCTTGCCGACCTGCGCACGGATGCGGGCAATCGCCTCCTGCTTGAAGGCGGCCATGGTCCAGTCGCCCTTGCAGCCCGCAATGTTGCGCACGAAATTTTGGATCAGCGCCGCCCCTTCTGGCGTATGCACCACCTCCGGGTGGAACATCAGGCCGTAGAATTTCCGCTTTTCATCTTCGATGGCTGCATAGGGGGCGTTTTCGGAAACGCCTTTCACCACAAAGCCCGGCGGCAATTGCGTGATCCGGTCGCCATGGCTCATCCACACCGTATGCTTGGCCCCGTCGCTCCATACGCCCTCGAACAGGGCCGATGGCGCCTTCACCGAAACCTCCGCCCGGCCGAATTCCCGGTGGTGCCCGCTCTCAACCTTTCCGCCGAGTTGCGCCGCCAGAAGCATCTGGCCATAGCAGATGCCGAGCACCGGAACCCCCGCCTCGAACACCATCTGCGGCGCCCGCGGGCTGTCCGCTTCGGCTGGCGAGGCCGGCCCGCCCGAGAGGATCACCGCCCGGGGTTTCATCCGCGCAAAAGCCTCGGCAGCCTTCTGGAAGGGGACGACTTCCGAATAAACCCCCATCTCGCGCACCCGCCGGGCAATGAGCTGGGTCACCTGGGAGCCGAAGTCGATAATGAGGATCTGGTCGTGAGTCTGCTGTGTCATGCGGAGCCTTTAAGGGAGGCGGTCGGAGTCTGCAAGATGATTGGAGCCTGTCGAGAGCCGCAAAAAATCAATTGGGAAGCATTCTACTTGACATAGACACGGCATACACATAGCATAGTATAAGCATATACATGTCATAGACAGATGGAGAGTGGTATGAATGATCGGCTTGTATATCCTGCGTTTGGCAGTTTTCTTGAAGCGCTTGTCGCGTCCGGTGTGGAAACGAAAACCGCGCGCCGATTTTGGGGCGGCGTTACAAAAGAAGGCGACATAGTCGTAACAACATGGACAGATACAAATGACGGAAAGGGGCAATTCTACATCTATAAGCCGAGAACCAATCACGGCGGGCTCAAAGTAGCCTGGGAACTTGGAAACATGCGAGTTGGTACGGAAGTTTCGGTAATACTCCTCCGTCAACGTGGCAATGTCCCAGAGGGTGAAGGTAGTCGAACTGTCGCTGGTGCGGCACTGCTTCCGTGGAAATGGAAAATCGTGCGACTTGTCAGCGACAAGAATTGGAACGCTCTTATTGCGCCGGCTTAGTGGGCGGGCATACTGACAAGTCCCAAATCAACTTCGCATCTCAGGCTCTAGGATTCGTCTCGCGGAGGCCGGATAAGGTGACACCGCCGGGGTCTGCAAGATGGTGGTTTAACCCGAGGCCAAATCCCACAGCAGCTTCATGTTCAGCGCAATAATGATGGCCGCGATGATGCCCGTCACCACCGTCAGCCAGCCCGGCGCCACCAGCGCCCCCATTTTGGCCTTGTCGCGGGTGAACATTACCAGCGGCACAATGGCAAAGGGCAACTGAAACGCCAATATAACCTGGCTGAGGATAAGCAGCGTGCCGGTGCCCTCTGCGCCATAATAGATGGTCACGCCCGCCGCCGGCACAATCGCCACCATGCGCGTCGCCAGCCGGCGCAGCCAGGCGGGAAGGCGGATATTGAGGAAGCCTTCCATCACGATCTGCCCCGCTAGCGTGGCCGTC
>JAEUMI010000269.1 GCA_016792825.1 Hyphomicrobiales bacterium | reverse complement strand
GTCTTGCGGTTGCGCATGCGCCCGAAGGCGCGGTCGAGAAGAGCCTCGCGGGCGGTGACGTCAGCCGGAATTTCGGCGCGAATGGTGACCATGACAGCCTCCAGTGATTGGACAGGGGATGAGGTGAACTAGATGATGTAGGCCTGCAGCGGCGTGAAGCCGTTGAAAGCCACCGACGCATAGGTCGTCGTGTAGGCTCCCGTGGCTTCGATCAGCACTTCATCACCGACGCTCAGCGTGACCGGCAGGTCATAGGGCGTCTTTTCATAAAGCACGTCAGCCGAATCGCAGGTTGGCCCGGCGATCACACAAGGTGTCTTGGCGTCGCCGTCGCGCGCCGTGGTGATCGGATAGCGGATGGCTTCATCCATGGTTTCGGCCAGGCCGCCGAACTTGCCGATGTCGAGGTAGACCCAGCGCTGGTTGTCATTGGCATGCTTCTTCGAAATCAGGACCACTTCGGTCTTGATCACGCCGGCGTTGCCCACCATGCCGCGGCCGGGCTCGATGATGGTTTCGGGAATGGCATTGCCGAAATGCTTGGCAAGGCCATCGTGAATGGCATTGGCATAGGTAGCCGTGCCCGGAACCGGCTTGAGGTATTTGGTCGGAAAGCCGCCGCCGAGGTTGACCATGGACAGCGTGATGCCGTGGCCCGCCAGGCTGTCGAAAATGCTCTTGGCTTCGGCCAGCGCCGAGTCCCAGGCCCCGAGGCGGGTCTGCTGCGAGCCCACATGGAAAGAAATGCCGTAAGCCTTGAGGCCAAGCGCATGGGCGTGCAGCAGCACCTCGGTTGCCATGTCGGGGTCGCAGCCGAACTTGCGGCTCAGCGGCCATTCGGCTCCCGCGCCATCGGTGAGGATGCGGCAGAACACCCGCGCACCCGGAGCGGCGCGCGATACCTTTTCGGCTTCCTCGACACAATCCACCGCGAACATGGAAATGCCAAGCTGATGCGCCCGGGCAACGTCGCGCTCTTTCTTGATGGTGTTGCCGTAGGAGATGCGCTCCGGCGTGGCCCCGGCGGCCAGCGCCATTTCAATTTCAGCAACTGAGGCTGTATCGAAGCACGAACCAAGATCAGCCAGAAGCTTCAGGACTTCCGGGGCAGGGTTTGCCTTCACGGCATAAAAAATACGCGTGTCCGGCATGGCCCGCGTAAAGGCTTTATAGTTGTCGGCAATGACCTCGAGATCGACGACGAGGCATGGGCCTTCTGGTCGTCGGTCGCGGAGGAAGTCGATGATGCGGGCGGTTGCGGCCATGTGCGTATCTCCCAAAAAAGTTGCGACATCAGCGCTGTCTGAAAACCCACGCGATGGAGACGTGGAATTGACAAACCGCTACTGACTTTTCGCCTTGGCTTGATCGGGAAACCCAATCGCACTGCGGGCAATGATAGTGGTGCCTCTCAGTAACATCAGCCTTTGGAGGGCCAATCGAGACCAAAAAGCCCGCACCGTCGTTGCTTTGGGGATATCCTTGAGGCACGTGCGACTCTGGGCATGCGCCATATGGTGGATTCGATTGTTGCAATCAAGAAAAAATTACGTCCGGAGCAAAGTTTTTTCTTAACAGCCGTTAATCTTTCGGCACGCCAAAAACCTTCCAGCCCGCCAGCAGCCGCGTGGCAGTCGTCACCGCGCAAAGTGCTGCATAAAAATAAGCCAGTGCCGCGAAATGTTGCGGCCACAGGCACATCGCCACGAAGCAGGCAATCGTCTCCGTCCCCTCGGTCAGGCCACCAAGATAGTAGAAAGACTTGTTGGGAAAGTCCGTGCTTTTCAGGCCGCGTTTCTCGGCGATGATGGCATAGGCGAGAAAGCTTGAACCGGTGCCGACGAAGGCGGCAAGCAGCGTTGCGGCGGCAAGTGCGTTGGCCTCCGGGTTAGCGACGGCAAAGGCCAGCGGAATGAGCCCGTAGAAAACAAAGTCCAGGCCGATGTCGAGGAAGGCCCCGCGGTCGGTGGCGACGCCGGCCCGCGCCACGGCGCCATCAAGCCCGTCAAGGGCCCGGCTGGCGAGCAGGGGAAGGATGGCAAAGGCATAAAACCCAAAGGCGATGCATAGCACCGCGAATAACCCAAGCCCGAATCCCGTGAAGGTCACCTGGTCGGCGGAGTAACCGCTGTTCCGGATCACCCGTGCCGCCCTGTCGATGACCGGCTTGGCGAGTTTCAGCGCATAGCGGTCAAGCAAGGATCATGTCCCCCTTGTTGCTGATGCGGAAAACCCGCCCGCCCGCCGGTGCGTCTTCGCGGTCATGGGTGACCAGCAATGTGGGAATTTGGCGTTCGCGCAAATGCGCAAAGACATAGTTCCGCACCGAATGCCGGAGCTCAGCGTCAAGCTTGGAGAACGGCTCATCCAGCAGCATGGCCTTGGGCTTTGCCATCAGGGCGCGGAACAGCGCCACCCGGGCTCTCTGGCCGCTGGAAAGCGTGCCGGGGTCGCGGTCCTCAAAGCCTTCGAGCTGGGCGCTGGCCAGCGCCTCGCTCACCAGGTGCTGGCGCTTGCTCAGGCTGCCGCGGGGAACGCCAAACAAGAGATTTTCGCCAACCGTGAGATGCGGGAACAGCAGGTCATCCTGGAACAGGCGGCCCACGTGCCGCTGTTCCGCCGGCAGGTAAACCAGGTCCACGCCGTCAAGCGTCACGTGCCCGTTGCCATACATCGGCGGCGACAGGTCGCCGGCGATGTAGGCGAGGAGCGATGATTTTCCGCAGCCGCTGGGCCCCATCAGCGTGACGATCTCACCGGCTTCGATGGAAATCGTGAAGCTCTTGACGAGCAGCACGTCGCCGATGGTGAGGCTGATGTTTTCAAGCAGCAGGGTCATAGCGGTTTCCGGCCAAGGCGCGAGGCGATGATAAAGGCAAAGGCCGGTATGACGGCAAGCATGAGCGCAAAGACCGCCATCAGCGGCCGGCTGCCGCCGCTTGCCAGTGTCACCGCTTCGATGGGAAGCGTAGTCAGCCGGCCCGAGGCAATGAGCTGGGTTGGAACATATTGCGCAATGCTGACACCGATGCCGACCGCGGCGGCTGCCGCCAGCGCCGGCTTCATCATGGCGAGCTTCACCACTGACCAGAAGCGGTAATTGTCGGCATTGAGGCCAAGCGCCACGGCGCGGTAGCGAGGGTCAAAGGCCCGGTAGGGTCCCTTCAGCACGATGAAGACATAGGCGAAGACCGGCGTGAGGTGGGCGAGGAACACCCCGAGCCAGGTGCCGTTGAGCCCGAGACGCAGGAACGCGAGATACTGCCCGTCGGCAATGAGGAGCGACGGCAGCGCCAGGGCCGCGATGCCGCAGGCCAGCAGGACGGCATCAAGTTTTTCCGGCACAGTCTCCAGCCAGAAGACCGCGAGCGCCAGGGCCGCAAGCGTCGAAACAACGGCAAGCGACAGGCTGTTCAGCAGCGGCGCCGGCGACATGAGGAACTGGGCCCAGGCGCTGAAGCGCAACTCACTGGGAAACAGGTCTGGGTAGGGCCAAAGCGTGCCAATGGACATGACGCACAGGATTGCGAAGACCAGTGCGTAAACCGCGCAGAAGAAAAGCAGCAGCGCGCCCGAGGTGATCCTCGGCGTCCGCCGCCGCGATGGGCCGCGGGTGAAAAATCTCCAGATCGAGGGCAGGGTGGCCCTTTTCAGAAACATGAAAAGCAGAACCAGACAGCCAAGCGCCGCCGTGAGGAACAGCGCCCCGGCCGTGCCGCGGGCATTGACGGCCGGGTCAGCATTGTTGAGGTCGGACCAGATGATGACGGCGAGCGGCGGCGGTTGCGTCGGGCCGATGGCCAGCGCCACGTCGACGACCGACGCGCCATAGAACCAGACGATGAGCAGCGGCCATTTCAGGCGCGGCAGGATTTGCGGAATGAACACCCGGAGCCAGACCGAGGCGCCGCCATGGCCCAGGCTTTGCGAAACCCGGAAATGGCCATTCAGCATCTGCGCGACCTCGGGCCGAGCCAGGTGTGCGCTGATGAGCCAAATCAGGAATGGCACTTCCTTGAGAACCAGAACCGTCACCAGCGAAAATCCATAAGGATCCTGGGTCGTCACCCATTGCGGCGGCGCGGCCCAGGCGGCAACCGAGCCGATGACCCGCGCCAGGAGGCCGCTGGGCGTGATCAGGAAGCCAAGCCCGATGGCAAAGGCCAGGTGCGGCAGGGACAGGAAGCCGCCCATGAGCCCCGAGGTTCCCGGCCAGAGTTTTCCGCCGTAAAGTCCCGCCACGATCCAGAAGGCGAGCAACGCCGAAATGATGAGGCTCAGTGTTCCCGTGCCCATGGAAAGCGCCAGCCCCGGCCAGAGCTGCGGATGGCCAAACAGGGCAAGCCAGGCAGCCTCATCAAGGGCGCCATACAACACCGCAACAAGGCCTGCCGCCAGCGGGCTCAGCCATAAGATGCCAAGCGGCAGAAAACCGGCAAAGCTGTTCAGAAAGTTTTTCATGTGCCGTAGGATTCAAGCCAGGCCTTTTCAAGCAGCGGAACCCAGCTCCCGTGCGGCTCAGCTAGCGCCGGCGCCGGTTCAGTCACAACTCCGGGGACAATGCTGGTTCCAAAAAATTTGGCCTCTTCGGCGGAAAGTTTGGTGATTGCAAGCACCGTGGGATCGCCCCAGGTCTTGAGATCGGCCTTGCGGCCCTGCGCCTCCGGCGAAAGCAGGAAGCTGGCCACAACCCGGGCTCCCGCCGTTGCCTTTGAATTAACCGGAATGGCCACGAAATGCGTGTTGCCAATGGTGCCGGCCCGGTGCTGCCACGCCACTGTGGTGTCCGGCAACGCCCCCGCGGCGATGAGATTGGCAGGCTCATTGGGATTGAAGGTGAGCGCCATCAGCAATTCGCCGTCCGCCAGCATCTGCTTGAGCTGTGCCTGGCTCTGCGGAAACTGCTTGCCCGCTCGCCAGAGATGCGGATGCAGTCTGTCGAGCAGGTCAAAAAGGGGTGCGGCGGCGCGGAGAAACTCACCGTCCTTCGCGGGCAGCGGCAGAAGTCCCTGATCCACGATTGACTCAATCAGCGCCTGCTTCACGAAAGTCGTGCCGTGAAAGTCAGGTGGGGCAGGATAGGTCACGCGGCCCGGATGGGCTTTGGCAAACGCCACGAGTTCGTCCATGCTTTGGGGCGGCGTGGAGATTTTGGCACCATCACCGAAAAACGTGAGCTGCGCCATGCCCCAGGGGCTTTCCAGGCCATCGGTCGGCTCGGCAAAATCCACAAGCGTCGTGGGCTTGCCCTCGGTGTCCACATAACGGAAGTTTGGCAGGTCAGTGGCGAATGGCCCGTACAAAAGCTTCTCCGCTTTCATGGCGCGGAAATTTTCACCATTGATCCAGACCAGATCCGCCGAACCTTCGGCCTTGCCGGCTTTCACTTCGTCACGCACCCGCCGGACCACTTCCGCCGCGTCGGCAATCTTCACATGCTCAAGGGTGACGCCATGACGGGCCTTCAGAATTTCCGCCGCCCAGTCGATATAGGCATTGATGGCTTCCGAACCCGCCCAGGCGTTGAAGTAAACCGTCTGGCCCCGGGCCTCCGCTTCAACTGCGGCCCAATCTCCCGCAATGCCCGCTCTCGGGAAAAGCGGCAGCAAGGCAGCAGCGCCTGCTCCCCTCACCAAATCACGCCTGGTAAATTTCATGACGGCTCCTGTATCGCCGCCCACTCATAGGGAGTTCCGGGACGAAAAGAAATATATCCCTCCGTGCTGTCATCAGAAATCTGTGATCAGCGGTTTACTTTGCCGCCCAGACTTGTGCCGCTTTGCTCCGCTCGAGAATGTAAAAATTGTCGCTGTTAACGCTTTGCCAGCCATCGGAGGTGCCGTCTGGCCAGATCACGCGCACCTCTGCCTGAGCCATGTCGCCCAGCCCGAAATGCCACCAGCCATTCTGCCCGCTGGCGCATCCGCCGCCCACGAAGATTTCCCGGCGCAAAATCTTCTCGCCTTGTTTAACTTCAAGCCAGGCGCCGATCGCGTCGCGGTTTGTGCCGGGTTGCTGCAGCTTCACCTCGATCCAGTGGCCGGCATTGGTGCTGGTGTTGCGCCACACCTGGGCTTTTTCCCAGCGGTTGACAACAACCAGATCCAGCAGGCCGTCCATGTTGAAATCCGCCAGTGCGCCGCCGCGCGAAATGGCGAGGCTCGCCACGCCTGCCGCCTCGCCGGATTCGGTGAACTTGCCGTCGGCGCCCTGCAGCAGCAGGTTGTTGGGGTCCTTCGCCGCGAAGTCCGGCATTTTCGCCACATTGCCCTTGGCAATGAACAGGTCAACCAGGCCGTCATTGTTCACGTCCTCAAACTGCGTATGCCAGGCCGTGCTCGGGCGCAGGTCCCCGCCCGTGTAGGGGCGGTGTGCCGTGACTCCCCTGGCATAGGCCACATCCTTGAAGATGGCCTCCGGCGGTTTGCCGTCCATGGGTGCGCTGGCCAGGGTCTGCAGCTTGTTGTCGGCCATGCTGGTCAGGAAATATTCCTGGTAGCCATCGGAATCGAGGTCATAGCCGGCAATCCCCATGCCCCAGATGCGCAAGGGTTTCCAGCCTTCCTTCTCGGTGTAGAGCGCAGGCGCTTGCCCCGCATCAACATGCCAGAGCTGTTCCTGGCCGCCCTCGTAATACTCACGGTCGTTGGAAATGCGCAATGAGGGCGTGCCCGACTTGTTCCAGTCGGTGAACAGCATCGACAGTGCGCAATAGCTGGGCTTGAGCGCCAGCGGTGCCGCGAACTTGTTCGGCTTGGCGTCAGGCCGGTGCAGCCAGTTGTCCGTGCAGGACCCCCAGGGCGAGGTCTCCTCCAGGCGGTTGATGTAATTGCCGATGGCCAGTGTCGGCCACGCAGCACCTTTCTCCCAGGTGGCAGCAAAGGCCGTTGACCACGCGTTCCCGCCATCAAAACCCCAGGCTTCATTGGCCCGCTCAAAACGGCAGTTGCCAAGTCCCCGCATCACGACATTTTCACCGACGCGCAGCAGCACGAGATCGGTGTTGCCGTCACTGTCGACATCCAGCGGATAAACCCCGGTGACTGCATCCAGTTCGAGCCCGCTGGCTTCCGCCTCGAATTTCAGGGCGCCGCCCCTGCTGCTGGCATTGCGGTAGAATTTGGCTGGCGCGGTGCCGCCCGCCAGCAGCATGTCGGCAAAGCCGTCGCCATTGCAGTCGAAGGTGGCAGCCCCGCCGCCCACCATGTATTCCCATTCGCCCGCATATACGCTGTCAATCCCGGCACTGGTCGTTTCCTCGACGAAACTCGGGACAGCGACGGAATTTTCCGCGGAAACTGATTGCGCCAATCCCGCAATACCCAGAGCGGTCACGGCCAAACGTAAGGACATCACGCGCATGATCTATCTCCTTGTGCGCAAGGCATTGGTGAAGGCGCCAATGCAGCGCCCCTGTTCAAGGCCGCGCTCGATTGCGGCGCGGAAATGGATGCCGCCATACAATCTGGAGATGCCCGCCTCTTCGGCTGCAGCCCAAAAACTCGGGAAGGAGCGCGGCTTTATGCCATCACGTTCGTGCGTGGCGTCCTTGAAGG
>JAEUMI010000260.1 GCA_016792825.1 Hyphomicrobiales bacterium | reverse complement strand
CATGGAATCAATCACTGCTTCCTCGGTTGCTTCCGCCACAGCGTTGAAAATTGGATCAACTGCATCATTCCGCAGGAATGCGCCATTGCGGAGCTTTGACTCGCCGCTTTCATAGGCCTCTTCGTTCGCAGTCGAGAACGCCACAAATATGTCGCCGGAACTATTGCTCCCAATGGCGCCTGTCCGAGCCAACCCCATGGGAACCCGACGCGCCACGCGTTTCAACTGGTGCGGCTGCAGCGGCGCATTGGTCGCGACAATGGCAATCACCGAACCCTGGTCACGCCCCCGCAACTTTTCGGCCTTGATCTGCGGCCCGATGGGAACGCCCAGGACCATCAACTGTTCGCGCGCGCCGAAATTTGCCTGAACAAAAACGCCAACCGTATATTTCGCTCCTCCAATGTTGATCTCGCGCGACGATGAACCGTTTCCTGCTTTGAAATCATAACAGATCATGCCCGTGCCGCCACCGACGCTTCCCATTTCAACGGCTCCGCCACGCGCCGCGTCCAGTGCCGAAATGGTGTGTTCAGCAGTCACATGGAATCCATTGATGTCATTCAAGTCGCCGTCGTAAGTCTCAGCGGAAACCGGCAACCCCCAGTCCTGGCCAATTCCAATCCTGTTGGCCACCATCCAGCGGATAGTCGCGTCACGCGTCACGCCGCAGGAATGGGTATTGGTGATCGTGATGGGGGTCTGCAATTCGCCCGATTCTTCGATCCACACGGTTCCAGTCATTTCTCCGTTGCCGTTGAGTGAATAATAGCCGGCGGCACAGGGAATATGGGCCTTGGCGCGACCGCGCGGCAGAACAGCCGTAACCCCTGTCCGAATTGGCCCCTTGCCCACCACCAGTGGACCCTCGCCGCTGATCAGCGTGGTCGTGCCGACTTCAACTCCGGCCACATCGGTGATCGCATTGAATGGCCCAGGTATTCCCGCAAAAGGCAGTCCCCAGTCCCGCCCCCGCTTCACATCAGTCATGAATGCCTCCTCCCCCTCAATTTGTAACTTTTTGCTTTGCAAATCTGGTCTCTTGCAACACTATGGCGGTAGCGGTGCACAGGGTCCATGGAAACAGCAGGCATAGGTCAATATCGGGAATTCCTGATCATACTTGGCACAGCCGGATTGGTCATCCCCCTGTTCGTGCGCCTCGGCATCAGTTCCATATTGGGCTTCCTGCTAGTCGGATTTCTCCTCAGTCGCGATGTTCTGGGCTCCTTTACCTCGGCATTTCCTTTTCTTCAGGCCCTGGTCATAACTGATGAGAAGGCGGTCTCCTCGCTCGGCGAACTGGGTGTCGTGTTCCTGCTTTTCCTGATCGGACTCGAACTCTCCTTCGAACGGTTGGTCACCATGAAGCGCCTGGTTTTCGGCCTCGGCAGCCTGCAGGTGATTAGTACCACGGCGCTTGTCTCGCTGGCAGCTTACGCCTTGGATTTCTCCCCCGCCCAATCCCTCGTCATCGGCACAGCTTTTTCGCTGTCATCC
>JAEUMI010000255.1 GCA_016792825.1 Hyphomicrobiales bacterium | reverse complement strand
CGCGGTGATGGAGGGACTTGGCCGTTCATCCAGCGTGGCGCGGCGGCGCAGAAACAGCGACAGGGGCAGCATGAGCGATACGGTGAGGATGCCCAGCGCAATATAGGCATAGCGCCAGCCGTAGGTCTGGATGCCCCAGGTAAGGAAGGGCGGCCAGATGGTGCCGGCGATGTAGTTTCCCGAGGCGGCGACGGCCACGGCGATGCCGCGGCGCTTCTGGAACCAGAGCGAGACGTCAGCAACCAGCGGCCCGAAAATCGTGGCGCAGCCGAGGCCGATGAGCACCGCCTGGGAAGCAACATAGATTTCATAGGTGGAGGCAAGGGCGGAGGTGACAAAACCCAGCCCCAGCATGACGGAGCCCAGGAACATGGGCACCATGATGCCGAAGCGATCGGCGAGTCTTCCCATCAGCAAGCCGCCGAGGGCAAAGCCGATCATGCTCATGGTATAGGGGAACGACGCGCCCGAGCGGTCAACGCCGAATTCCACCTCAATGAAGGGCAGGACAACAATGCCGGCCCAGATGCCAATGCCGCCAATGGTGGCAAGCGCCAGGGAGACGGCAAGGCGGAACCAGGCATAGGGGCTGTCTTGTGTGGTGGAGACGGCGTTCATGGGGCCTTATCTCACCGCCGGCATTGATTGGGCAAGATGGGGCGGTGCATGGCTGATATTGCCGTTGTGCCGAGAGGCTGAAAGACTATTTCCCTCGCCCCATCGGGGAGAGGAAAAAAATTAGCCTTCAATCTTGGAGAAATCTGCCACCGCCAGGGTCGCCGCGCGGATGCGGTTCAGAAGCTTCAGGCGGTTTTCGCGGAAGGACGGGTCGTCGGCGTTCACCGTCACCTTGTCGAAGAAGGCATCGACGGGGCCGCGCAGTTTGGCGATGACCGTCATGGCGGCGCCGAAATCCTCGGCGTCCACGGCCTTGCGGGCGTTGGCTTCGGCGGCGGACACGGCGCGGTGCAGGTCGCGCTCCTCGCCCTGAATGAGAAGCTGGGCGTTGGGCAAGCCATCAAAGGAGCGGTTGTCCTTCTTCTCCTCGATCTTGAGAATGTTGGAGGCGCGCTTGACGCCAGCGAGAAGATTCTTGCCGTCATCACTTTCAAGGAATTTGGAGAGCGCTTCCACCCGGCGAACGATCATCAGCAGATCATCCTGCCCGCCGAGCGAGAACACGGCATCGATCAAGTCGTGACGTGCACCCTGGTCCTTGAGATAGACCTTGAGGCGGTCGGCGAAGAAAGAAGTCGCATCGTCGGCGATAACCTTCTTCAATCTCCGACCAAAAGTCGCTTCCGCTTCTTTCTCCGTCATTTCTTCTGGGCGCTTAAGTGCCCATTCATGACGCACGTTATTCAACATTGATCTTTCAATGTGCTCGGAGAGGAACTTTCCGATTGGCAGACGTATGTCTTTTTCGAGGATCGTCCTCACAACTCCCAATGCAGCCCGCCTCAAAGCAAACGGATCTTTTGATCCAGTAGGCTGTTCTTGAATCATCCAAAAGCC
>JAEUMI010000247.1 GCA_016792825.1 Hyphomicrobiales bacterium | reverse complement strand
CTTTTGTAACTGCAGGCAAATTACCGAAGAGATCGTCCGTATTCCTGGCCTTGGCCATATTTCATAGTTCCCGAATCGTTTCGGCCACTATGGCGAAGCGGGGGGGAAAGCTCAAATTTCAGTTGAACAGGCTGTCGAGCTCGTTGCGGGCGTGGGTGACGATGATCCCGGCCAGCAGGCGGCTGGCCATGCCACCGGAGGGGGGCACGCGGCGGGGATCGAAGGGCGCGGGTTGATCGTGGACCAAGGATACGTGAGTTGGCTGGAAATCCAGGCCACCTAACGCCTCCGCCCAGGTTTTTTCCGTTCTCACCAGCCCGATGGCCACGGCAATTACCATGGCCGCGACGGGCGGGAGAGAACGGATTTTATTGTTGTTTGGGCGGGTCATCATGCACTTCCTTTGAACTTGGGAGCAGTTCTAGGGGGTGCAGACTGTATGAAACCTGAGCGGGCAGTTCATTTCGGGTTCATGTGGATACACGTGCTGGGCGCTTGACAATTGGTCGCACCCCATGTTTCCTGCCAGATAACAAAGTTGCCCCGTAGCAAATGAGTCTAACAGGGGCGGTAGCGCAAGGTGCGGGGAAAAAAGCGCTATACGCTGGAGGGAACGCTAATGGGTGACAATATCAGCACGCTGAATGTCATCTTCACCGAGTTTTATTACTGGGTGACGGTGGTATTCATGTTTCTTATTCATGTGGGCTTCTGCATGTATGAGGTTGGCGCGTCGCGCCGGAAAAACCATCTCCACACATTGATGAAGAATACCATGGCCATTCCGCTGGTCACGGTGACCTTTTTCTTCTTCGGCTGGTGGATCTATTTCGCCTTCCCAACAGGACTCTATTGGATCACCTTCGTCAGTGATGCCCTGTTCTATGACCCGAACAAGGTTGCCGCGCCATGGAGTCCGCTGATGGGCACCCGGCTTTCAGGCGTCAATGCCGCCGATGCCGCCTATGGCATTACAAATGAAGCAACCGACTTCAACAGCTCTGCCATCTGGCACCGATTGAATGGCGTATTCTGGGCGGCATTCCTGCTGTTCTCGATCACGACCGCATCGATCGTGTCCGGTGCTGTCATCGAGCGCATCCGCTCGGGGGCATTCTGGTTCATTGCCGTGCTGCTCGGTTCGGTACTGTGGATCACGGACGCCGCCTGGGGCTGGAGCGCCGGAGGCTGGATGGTCAAGTACCTTGGCTACCATGATGCCTATGCGTCCGGTGTCGTGCATGCCATCGCCGGCGGCGCGGCTCTTGCCACGCTGATCGTGCTTGGTCCGCGCATCGGTAAATTCCGGGCAGACGGCACGCCACGGGATATTCCCCCGCACAACCCATGGCTGGTGACGATCGGGCTGTTCCTGATCTATACGGGCTTCTGGGGCTTCTATGCGGCCTGCAACATTCCGATGATTGCGCCCGCCACGATTGCCGGCCAGATCACCGGCGAAACATGGACGACAACCAACATCTACCTGTCGCCGACATCGCTTTCGGCGATTACCTTCAACTTCCTCATGTCACTCTCGGGCGGCATGATGGCCGGCTATATCTTCTCGAAGGGCAACGCCTTCTGGACCTACTCGGCTGGCCTCTGCGGCATCATCGCGGCTTCGGCAGGCAATGATCTCTACCATCCGATCCAGGCGATGCTGATCGGCGCAATTGTTCCGTTTATTGCGTACAAGCTACATAACTGGGTCGAACGGCGTTTCAAGATCGACGATGCCGTAGGTGCCGTTGCCGTCCATGGTTATGGCGGCTTCATGGGCGTGGTAATTGCGGGCTTCATGCTTTGGGGCCAGCCATCTTCGCCATATGAGGGTTATGCCGTCATCACCCCCTGGGGCCAGATCATGGGCGCTTTGATCATGTTCTTCCTGGGCTTCATTCCAGTCTACATCCTGGCAAAGGTGCTCAATGCATTCGGGCTGCTGCGCGTACCACGGAAGGTCGAGCTTGAAGGCCTCGATTTCTCAAATGAGCAGGAATACAATTCGGCAGTGAAAGACGTCATTGCCGCAGAACGTGCCATGGTCAAGTAAGGAGAAAATCGATGTCAACGAATGGAATGACAAGCTGGGCCGTGGACCTCAAGGACGTCGGCGCCATCTATCCCTTCCAGGGAAGCGAAGTGGTGTTGGTCATATTGGGGCTCATCTTCTGGATCGGCTGGCATGTCTGGCAAATGCGCCAGGAAGCCGCCGAGATCGAGAGAGAGGAGAATGCCGACCGGCAGGGCGACGAAGCCAGGAAGGCAATAGACCGGTACTAATCGTACTTTGACACAGCAGAAGGGGTGCAGCCCAAAAGGGCGGCGCCCCTTTTCCATTGCAACCTGCCCGACAAGATTGCTGTATCATTGGCTCCTTTCCTGCGTTAAAAATCCCCGGTTTTTGACAATGTCGACAGGAGTTTTTATGAATGAATAAATGGCCCGTGCACGCGACCTGGAATGGCCCCATCGTGATGATCGGCTTTGGTTCCATCGGCCGGGGTTCCCTGCCGCTGATCCTGCGCCACATCGCCTTCGACAAGTCGAAAATGACGGTCATCGACCCCTCGTCAACATGGAGCCATTTGGTCGAGAAGGAAGGCATCGCCTTTCTCAAGCAGGAAATCACAAAACAGAACTACAAATCCATCCTGACGCCACTGCTGACCGCCGGACCCGGACAGGCGCTGATCGTAAACCTCACGGTGGACGTGGGCTCCATCGACATCATCAAGCTGGCGCGCGAGACTAACTCGTTGTGCATCGACACGGTGAACGAACCGTGGCCCGGCTTTTATTTCAATACCAAGCTCGATAACGCGGACCGCACCAACTACAAGGTGCGCGAGGACCTTCTGGAAGTGAAGCGCAAGCTTGGGCCCGGCCCCACGGCGGTGTCCTGCTGCGGGGCCAACCCGGGCATGGTGTCGTGGTTTGTCAAACAGGCTCTTCTGAACCTTGCGCGCGACATGAACGTGGCGATCAAGGAGCCGGCCACGCGCGAGGGCTGGGCAAAGCTGATGAAGCGGCTGGGCGTGAAGGGCATTCATATTGCCGAGCGCGATACGCAGCGCTCCAAGAACCCGAAGCCGCTGGATGTATTCATCAACACCTGGTCGGTGGACGGATTCATTTCCGAGGGCCTGCAGCCGGCCGAGCTTGGCTGGGGCACGCATGAAAAGAAGCTGCCATACGACGGCAAAAAGCACAAAAAGGGCACGGGGGCCGCAATCTATCTCACCCGGGCCGGGGCCGATACACGGGTGCGGAGCTGGGTTCCCACGGCGGGGGCGCATTTCGGACTGCTGGTTACCCATAACGAGGCTATTTCCATTTCCGATTACTTCACGGTGCGCGTGGGGAAGCGCGTCACCTACCGGCCCACCTGCCACTATGCCTATCACCCCTCCAATGACGCGGTGCTTTCCGTGCTTGAAATGTTCGGTGCCGGGGGGCGGCGGCAATCGGCTTCGCATATCCTGGAAGAGAAGGAGATCGTGGACGGCGGAGATGAACTTGGGGTTTTCCTCTATGGCCACAAGAAGAATGCCTACTGGTATGGCTCGCAGCTTTCCATCGAAGAGGCGCGGAAGCTGGCCCCCTACCAGAATGCCACGGGCATGCAGGTAACCTCGGCAGTACTGGCGGGACTGGTCTGGGCCATTGAAAACCCCAAGGCCGGGATCGTCGAGACGGAAGAGATGGATTTCCGCCGCTGCCTTGAAATTCAAACGCCTTATCTTGGGACACTGCGCGGGGTTTACACGGACTGGACGCCGCTGCAGGGCCGGGGCGAACTGTTTGAGGAGAGACTGGACCGGCGCGACCCCTGGCAATTTTCGAACATTATTGTGCGCTAGCGGATGGCGCCATGAATCTTGTTCGGACGCTCACGTCTCTTGCTGCCATCTGCATGCTTGCAGTTACGGCATATGCAACGCCACAGCACGGCATTGCGATGCATGGCGAGCCGGCGCTTCCGGCGGATTTCGAGCACCTGCCTTACGTGAATCCGGATGCGCCGCAGGGCGGCGCCCTGCGCATGGCCATTACCGGATCATTTGACAGCCTTTCACCGTTCATCGTGAAGGGCACGCCGGTCATGGGGGTTCGCACCTATGTGTTCGAAAGCCTGATGGGGCGGAACTGGGACGAACCCTTTTCCCTCTACGGGCTGCTGGCGGAAAGCATAGATGTCAGCGACGACCGGCAGACATTCACGTTCAAGATCAGGCCTGAGGCCAAATTTTCCGATGGCAAGCCGGTGACGGCGGCGGACGTGGTGTTCACGGTGGAAACCCTGCGCGACAAGGGCCGACCGAATTTCAAGAACTCCTATTCGAAGATCAGCAAGATCGAAACTCCGGACGACCATACGGTCATCTTCCATCAGGAAGCAGGCGACAGGGAGCTTCCACTGATCGTCGGCGTGATGCCCATCCTTCCGAAACATGCCTGGGAAGGGAAAACCTTTGACGAGAGTTCGCTTGAGCCAATGGTCGGTTCCGGTCCCTATGTGATCGCCGAAGTGAGAGCGGGAGAAAGCATCACCTACCTGAAGAACCCCGCATATTGGGGCAAGGACCTGGCGCTGGGCAAAGGCCTGTGGAACTTCCAAACGGTGCGCTACGATTATTACAGGGACGCCAATGCGGCCTTCGAGGCTTTCAAGAAGGGCGATGCAGACATTCGCACCGAAGGCGATCCGACGCGTTGGGCCACGGGCTATGATTTTCCGGCGGCACAGGATGGCAACGTCATCCTCGAGAAAATCGTACAGCGGTCGCCAGCCCCGGCCAGCGGCCTTGCCTTCAACACGCGGCGCAAGCTGTTCGAAGACCCACGGGTACGCGAGGCCCTGATCATGGCCTTCGACTTTGAATGGGCCAATGCCAACCTTTTCTCAAATGCCTACCAGCGGACCTATGGGTATTACTCAGGGTCAGAACTTTCCTCGAAAGGAAAGCCCATCGACGACGCCGAGAAGGCGGTTCTCGGGGCCGCGGCAAAGGGACTGCGTGCGGACTTTCAGGATGGCAGCTATGCCCTGCCGGTAAGCGACGGTTCGGGACGCGACCGGAAGGTGCTTAGGAAGGCCGTCGCCCTTTTGAGCGAGGCGGGATGGAAGATCGGGGATGCGGGATTGGTCAATGAGGCGGGCGAAGCTTTTGCCTTCACAATTTCCATTCAGACCAAGGACCAGGAAAAGATCGCCCTGCACTATCAGCGTACCCTGCAGCAAATCGGCATCAAGGCCGATGTGCGCATCGTGGATTCGGCGCAGTTCTCCAGCCTGCAGAAGACCTATGATTACGACATGATCCCGGCCACATGGTTCAACTCGCTGTCGCCCGGCAATGAGCAGAAGTTCTATTTCGGTTCGGAAGGGCGGAGCATCGTGGGTACGCGCAACTATCCGGGCATCGCCGATCCGGCAGTTGACACGGCCATTGCCGCCCTGCTCACGGCCAAGGGGGATGTGGAATTCAGCGCAGCGGTGCGCGCCCTGGACCGGCTGCTTGTGGCCGGCTTCTATATCATTCCCTTCTATGATGCGGGCGGGCAATGGGTGGCGCGGTGGAAGAGCATTGGCAGACCGGAGAAACAGCCCCTGCCCGGCTTTGAAGGCACAACGCTCTGGCGCAATCCATGAAGGCCATCTCGATTGACGTGATCTCCGATGTTATCTGTCCGTGGTGTTTTCTCGGCAAGCGGCGGCTCGACAAGGCCATTGCCTTGCTTGCCGGCGTCAAAATTGAAGTGAACTGGCGTCCGTTTTTTCTGGATCCCACGATTCCTGCGGAAGGCATGAGCCGAAGGACTTATCTGGAAAACAAGTTTGGAACTGAAAGGCTGAAGACCATCCATGACCCCCTGATTGCGGCGGGCAAGGCGGATGGCGTCCCCTATGCTTTTGACAAGATCACCCGGACGCCCAACACGATGGACGCACACCGGCTGATCCGCTGGAGCCATGCTTCAGGCAAGCAGCATAATGTGAGCGAGCGCCTGTTCATGGCCTATTTCAATGGCGGGCTTGATATCGGAGACCGCACAATGCTGGCAAAGATTGCAGGTGAGGCCGGTATGGATGGTTCTGACGTTTCAACAAAACTTGACAGCGATGCGGATGTTGCTGCGGTGAATGCTGAAGTGGAGCACGCCTACCGGATGGGGGTGACGGGGGTTCCGTGTTTCATCTTCGCGCAAAAGCAGGGCCTGATGGGGGCGCAACCGGCAGAGGTTCTGGCCGAGGCCATTAACCAGTTTGCGGCCTAACCGATCACAAGCTTGATGGCGTAACCGACGCTTGCCACCACAAGCACGCCTGCCAGCCAGAGGCCCACGAACCACAACAGCTTTCGCGCCATCAATGATAGCCTTCGTGCGGATCGACCTTGCCGCGGAAGACCCAGTAGGAATAGGCGGTGTAGGCGAGGATCAGCGGCACCAGAACAATGGCACCGACAAGCAGAAAGCCGAGACTTTTATCAGGCGCTGCCGCGTCCCAGATCGAGAGCGAGGGCGGAACGATGAAGGGATAGAAGCTGATGCCGATCCCCGCAAAGCACAGGACGAAAAAGCCGAGGGAGGAGAAGAAGGGGCGGTAGTCGCTCCTGTCCCGCAGGCCTGAGTAAAGACCATAGATGCAGACCAGAAGAAGCAGCGGCACGATGGCGCTGAAGAGCATGGCGGGCCAGGCAAACCAGCGGGCGAAATAGAGCGGTTCAAGGAACGGTGTCCACAGGCTGACGGCGGCGATGAGGACGATGGTGAATGCTCCGGTGACCCAGGCCTGCCGACGCGAGGTTTCCTGCAGTTCGCCCTCGGTTTTCATGACCAGCCAGGTGGCGCCCAGGAGGGCATAGCCCATGACCAGGGCCAACCCGGTGAGCAGGCTGAATGGCGAGACCCAATCCCACCAGCCGCCAGCATAAGCGCGATTGACTACGGGAATACCCTGCACCAGGGCGCCAAGGGCCATGCCCTGGGCGAAGGTTGCAACCAAGGAGCCGCCGCTGAAGGCCCAGTCCCAGAGGAACTGGCCGCGTTTAGTGCGCCAGCGGAACTCAAAGGCCACGCCGCGCAGGACGAGCGCCAACAGCATGGCGATGAGCGGGGCATAAAGGGCGGGCAGCACCACGGCATAGGCCAGAGGGAACACGGCCAGCAGGCCGCCACCGCCTAGCACCAGCCAGGTTTCATTGCCATCCCAGACGGGGGCAACTGAATTCATCATCACGTCACGGTCATGGCTTTTCTTCGCGAGGGGAAAGAGAATGCCGACACCGAGATCGAAGCCATCGAGGACCACATAGGCGAGAACCGCGAAGGCGATGAGGCCGGCCCAGATAAAGGGAAGATCGATTGCCATCATGCCTCCTATTCATTCGCCTTGAGGGCGGGGCCTGGGGTAATGCCGGCGGCGTGGCTTGGGCCCTGTATCCCGGGATCAACACTGTCCGGCGATTTTCCGCAGAGGCGGAGGATGTAAAACGTCCCTGCCCCGAAGACGAAGAAATAGACGATGATGAAGGCCACCAGCGACGTGGCCACGGCGGGGGCCGCGATGGGCGCGGCGGACTCAGCCGTGGTGAGAAGGCCGTAGACGGTGTAGGGCTGGCGGCCGACTTCGGTGGTGATCCAACCGGCCAGCACGGCTACAAATCCGGACGGTGCCATGAGCAGCGCTGCCCGATGCAGCATCCTGTCCTCATAGAGCCGGTTCTTTTGCAGGCGACGAAGCAGACTCCAGAGCCCGATGCCCAGCATGGCAAAACCGATGCCCACCATGAGACGGAAGGACCAAAAGACGATTTCGGCGGGCGGGCGCCGGTCCTTGGGGAAGGCCTTGAGGCCTTTGACTTCGCCATCCATGTGATGCGTTAGAATCAGCGAACCCAGTTTTGGAATGGCGATCTGGTAGCGGGTCACTTCGGCTTCATCATCGGGGATGCCGAAGAGAATGAGCGGCGCACCTGCATGGGTTTCGTAATTACCTTCCATGGCGGCGATTTTGGCGGGCTGGTAATCGAGTGTGTTGAGACCATGCAAGTCGCCGGCAAAAATCTGGCTGGGGGCCACGAGGGCCGCCATCCACATGGCCATGGAAAACATGACGCGAGCGCCGCGCGATGCCCTGTCTTTCAGCAAATGCCAGGCGCCGATGCCGCCCACGACGAAGGCCGTCGTGAGATAGGCGGCAAGCACCATATGGACGAAGCGGTAGGGAAATGACGGATTGAAGATCACGGCCCACCAGTCCTCGGGCACGAACTGCCCGGCGGCGTTGATCGAGAAGCCGGCCGGGGTTTGCATCCAGCTATTCACCGCGAGGATCCAGGTGGCGGAGATCAATGTACCCACAGCCACCATGAGGGTTGCGAAATAGTGCAGGCCAGGACCGACGCGCTTTTCCCCGAAGAGCATGACGCCGAGGAAGCCTGCCTCAAGGAAAAAAGCGGAGAGAACTTCGTATCCCATCAGGGGGCCGATCACCGGCCCTGCCTTGTCGGAGAACACGCTCCAGTTGGTGCCGAACTGATAGGCCATGACGATGCCGGAGACAACGCCCATGCCGAAGGCCACGGCAAAGATCTTTTTCCAGAAGTTGAAGAGGTCGCGGTAGACCTGCTCCTTCTTCCACAGCCAGAGGCCTTCCAGCACGGCGAGATAGCTCGCAAGCCCAATTGAGAAGGCGGGGAAGATGATGTGGAAGGATACGGTGAACGCAAACTGCATCCGGGCGAGAGTCAGCGCGTCAAGATCGAAAATCATTCAGCACCTTTCTGGCCGAGTCCTGCCCGTCATTCGCAGCCACGTATACTATAGGCCAGACGCGAGGCGATTGGAACGATGAGGCGAATTGTCTCCGACCCGCACGCCGATGACAGTTTGGAGCCAGGAGTGGCCAGATAGAACCGACGCTGAGCAAATGGAGACGATGCCGCGCCACAGTCTCGTCATCCTCCGGCAATCAACTTCTTAATCTTGGCAATGCGGCTCTCCGGTGGTTCGATATAGAAAATTGTGTTGGCAAGTTTTCCCTTGCCATCGATGAGAAAAACCGTCGCCGTGTGGTTCATGGTGTATTCGCCATCGCTGGCGGGGACCTTCTCATAAATTGCGCGAAAATCCCTCGCAATCCTGGCTAGCTCCTCAGGTGTCGGGATCAAGGCTTCCATGCGCGGATCAAAGTTTGAGAGGTAGTCCTTCAGCATCGGTGCGGTATCGCGTTCCGGGTCAACGGTGATGAAGAACAGCCGGAATTCCCTGGCCTCGTCGCCAACTGCTTCCAAAGTCCTTGTCATCTCGTACAGGGTTGTCGGGCAGACTTCAGGGCAATGGGTAAAGCCGAAAAAGACGCCGTAGGGTTTGCCAAGCAAGTCCCTGCTGTCCACAAAGCCACCGCTGCTGGACGCCAGGCGGAATGGCCCGCCAATATCAGCCATTGAAACCAGCGTGTTACGCACCTCATTGCCCTGGAAATAGAGAACCCCGAAGACGGCGGCCGTGATGGCCGCCATCCCAAGGATGCCCAAGCGGAGTGCCTGAATGAAACTCATTGCATGCCTGCGTCAGAGGCTTCAACTTCGAATTCAATGGCAACAGTTCCCGCCTTCTCAAACGTCAGCGTGCCCTTGAATTTTTCACCCTGCTTGGGACGGGACTTCATTTCCATGAACATGACATGCAGTGACATGGGCCTCAGTTCGACAGTCTGGCCTGCCGGAATGAGAATGCCGTCCTTCATT
>JAEUMI010000190.1 GCA_016792825.1 Hyphomicrobiales bacterium | reverse complement strand
GAGCCGGGGGCGCTGGACGCGGGCGACTACATGCGTGCCGTCAAGGCGCTCAATCCCAAGGGCAAGACGCCGATGACGGCGGCGGTGCGCATGGCGGCGGAGTCGCTGAAATATACCGAGCGCAAGGCCAGCGTCATATTGGTGTCGGATGGCATCGAGACGTGCGGGCTTGACCCTTGCGCCATCGCCGAAGAGCTTGAAAAACTGGGAGTTGATCTCACGGTTCACACGGTGGGTTTCGGGCTTGATGATCAGGGCGCGGTTGCGCAGTTGAAGTGCCTTGCCGAGAATACCGGCGGCACATACAGCACGGCGGAAAACGCCAGCGAGCTTGAGGCGGCGCTGACCAAGACGGTTGAGGCCGTGCCCGCCCCGCCGCCTGAGCCAGTTGCGCCGGAATTCAATGTGCTGGGCCATGTGATGATGGCGGAAGGGGTGGAACTCAGCCAGGGCCATGAGTCGGCCACCTGGGAATTCTTCGATGCGGTGGACGGCCAAAAAGGCCAGTGGATTCAGACAGAGTATGGCACGGACATCAAGATCAATCTGCCGCGTACCGGCGATTTCATCGTCCGGGTGACAGATGATGTGGCCACCGTTGAATTGCCGATCACGCTTGAATCCGGCGAAGTCGAGAAGCTTGATGTTAGCCTTGAAGCCGGCATCCTGCGGGTTTCCGGCATGATGGATGAGGCTACGCCCATGACCGATGCGGGAGCGGCCTGGGAGCTGTTGGATTCTTCGGGCAAGTGGATCACGACGAAGTATGGGGCGGAAACCGCCTTCCTCGCCAATGCCGGCGTCTACAAGGTCCGCCTTGCGCTGGGCACGGCAAAGGTTGAGCAGGATGTGGAGATCGCGGCGGGCAAGTTATCCGAGCAGAAGATTGCGCTGGGAGCCGGTTCGATTGAAGCCAGTGGCGTGTTCGTCACAGGAGGACCCGCGGTGCCGGACAGTTCGGCGGTTGAGTTGCGCAAGGGCGAGCCGGGCGTTGATGGAAAACATGAGTGGATCACCACCACCTACGGCACCACGGCCCAGTTCAAGGTTCCGGCCGGAAAATACCTGGTCGTTTTCACCAAGGATTATGCGGAGGGTTCGGCGCCGGTTGAAGTCACGGCGGGAAATTCATCGAAAGTCGAGGTCAGCCTAGATGGCGGCTATCTGGCCGTCACGGGACCGGCGGAGTCAACCATTGAAGTCTTCTCGGCCGAAAAAGACATTTCCGGCAAGCGGAAATACCTCGCGACGGAATATGGCGGCGCGGTCAACAAGGCCTTCGAAGCGGGCGCCTACCATGTGATTGCCAAGGGAGCCGACGGCGCGGTTCTGGGCGAGAAGGATTTTGAGGTGAAGGCTGGAGAACGGACCGAAGGGACCATTCCCTAGCGTCTTTTCAGAGGACAAACCGGGACAATCGGGACAATGTTTGGCTTGCGGGGCTGGCGGCGGCCATATTATTTAGCAAGCCATGCAGCTTTCCTTCCACACCCTTGATGTTTTTACCAAGCACCGCTTCGGCGGCAATCCGCTGGCGGTGGTGCTCGGCGCCGATGCTCTGTCTACGGAGCAAATGCAGGCGATCACCCGCGAGTTCAACCTGTCGGAAACGATCTTCGTGATGAAGCCGGAGGATCCTGCCAACACGGCGAAGGTGAGGATCTTCTTTCCCGGCGGGGAGATGGCCTTCGCCGGGCATCCCACCGTGGGCTGCGCCGTGCTGCTGGCAGAAATGAAATACAAGGCCGGCTGCAGTTTCGAGACGGAGATTCGCCTGGAGGAGAAAGCGGGGCTGGTGCCGGTCAAGGTTTCGCGCATCGGCGATCATCCGCGGGCCCAGTTCACCGCACCGGTTGTTCCTTTCCGCGCGGATGTGCCGTTACCCAGCGTTGCCGAGACGGCACGTGCGCTCAATCTTGAGGCCGAGGACATTGGCTTTAAGGCGCATGGTCTGGCTTCGCTGGAAGGTGGCCCGCGCTTTTTCTTTGTGCCGGTCAAGTCCCGCGCCGCACTGGAAAAATCCAGGGTGCTTGAGCCCCATTGGTCGGCCCTCATAAGGCCCATGGGCGGGGTGGATGCAGCCTATGTCTATACACGCGGCGGCGACAATCCCAAGACGGATTTCCGCGCCCGGATGTTTGCCCCCACCGGCGGCATTCCGGAGGACCCGGCGACCGGGTCTGCCACGGCGCTGTTGGCGGCCCAGCTGTTGAAAGCCGAAGCTCTCAAGGACGGCACCCACAAGTGGCAGCTGGAGCAGGGCTATGAGATGGGCCGTCCGTCCGACCTGTTCCTCGAGGCGGATGTGGCGGGCGGCGCGCTGAAAGCGGTGCGCGTGGCCGGGCAGGCGGTGAAGGTCATGCAGGGTACGCTGGAGATTTAGGCCTACTGGATATTGAGCATGGCCTTGGCTTCGGCGGTGACGTCAAGGCCTTCGGCCTCATTGCCCGCACCGCAAAGCTGGACCGCCTGGTTGCGCATGTCTTCAAGCTGGGCGCGCTGGTCGGGGCTCACATCGCCGCCGGCAAGGGCCGCATCGATTTTTTCGATATCGTCCTGGCATTGCCCGGCCAGGGCGGCGCCCGAAACGGCAAGTGTAAGCGCGGCGGCTAGAATCAGGCTCTTCATGATGTGCAGGTCCCCAAATGCATGTGGCGCTTCTCGCAGCCAATAATGACCGAACTTAGCCTGATTCCGTGTGGCTGGAAAAACATCATTAATGCGGCGTAAAAGCCACAGGTGTTGCGCTTTGGCAATTCATCGTCTATGGAAACCCCATGTCTCGCAAGCTGAACCAGCTCCTCCTTCTTAGCTCCCCCTGAGGGCCGGCTGGGCTTTGCCTTGGCTCTTTGGGGAAAAGAATCAGCAGACAAACCCAACAGCCAAGATTTAAGAGACTCAGACCATGATGATTTCCCCCAAAGAAAAATACCGGGCCTATCCGCCCGTATCCTTGCCGGACCGCACCTGGCCGGAAAAAGCCATTACCAAGCCGCCGATCTGGTGCAGCGTGGACCTCCGTGACGGCAACCAGTCGCTGATCGAGCCCATGGGCCATGAGCGCAAGCTCCGGATGTGGAACGCGCTGGTCAAAATGGGCTTCAAGGAAATCGAGATCGGTTTTCCCTCCGCTTCGCAGACGGATTTCGATTTCTGCCGCTTTCTCATCGACAACAAGAAGATCCCCGATGACGTCACCGTGCAGGTGCTGGTGCAATGCCGCGAGGACCTGATTACCCGCACGTTCGAAGGCATCCGCGGCGCCAAGTCGGTGATCGTCCATTTCTACAACTCCACCAGCGAACTGCAGCGCCGTGTCGTCTTCAACAAGGACAAGGCCGGCATTACCGAAATCGCCGCCAATGCCGCGCGCCTCATCAAGAAGCTCACGCAGGCAAGCGGAATGGAAGAGGCCATCCGTTTCCAGTATTCGCCGGAAAGCTTCACCGGCACCGAGCTCGACTATGCGGTGGAAATCTGCGAGGCGGTGATGGATGAAATCCGTCCCACGCCGCAAAAGCCACTGATCCTCAATCTCCCCGCCACCGTCGAGATGTCGACTCCCAACATCCACGCCGACCAGATCGAGTGGTTCTGCCGCCAGATCAAGAACCGCAGCTCCGTCATCATTTCGCTTCATCCGCACAATGACCGGGGCTCGGCCGTCGCCGCCACGGAGCTCGCCCTCATGGCCGGGGCCGACCGTGTGGAGGGCACGCTCTTCGGCAATGGCGAGCGCACCGGCAATGTATGCCTCGTCACGCTGGCCATGAATCTTTACACGCAGGGCGTTGATCCCGGCCTCGACATCTCCAACATCAATGATCTCATCCGCATGTCGGAATACTGCACGCAGTTGCCGGTGCACCCGCGCCACCCCTATGCGGGCGAACTGGTGTTCACGGCGTTTTCCGGCTCGCACCAGGACGCCATAAACAAGGGCTTCAAGGCCATGAAGGCCTCCAACAAGCCGTTGTGGGAAGTGCCTTACCTGCCGATCGACCCCATGGACCTGGGCCGCTCCTACGAGGCCGTGGTGCGGATCAATTCGCAAAGCGGCAAGGGCGGTATCGCCTATATCCTGGAAACCGAACACGGCATTGAATTGCCGCGGCGGCTGCAGATTGAATTCTCCAAGGTGGTGCAGGCCATTGCCGATGGCGAGGGGGTGGAGCTTTCGGCCGAGCGCCTGTGGCGCAGCTTCGAGGGCGAATATCTTGAAGGCAACGGCCGCTTCGGCTTCATCGAACACAACGCCAAGTCGGATCATGGCGACCAGGATCTCACCGCCCGGATCAGCGATGACGGCAAGCACAAGACCATTCACGGCCATGGCAACGGCCCGGTCGACGGCTTTGTCGACGCCATGCGGAAAGAGTCGGGGCTTGCCTTCGACGTGGCGGACTACCGCGAACACGCCATGGGCCACGGCGCCAATGCGGCGGCCATCGCCTATGTGGAACTGCGGCTGGCGGATGGCTCGACGCTGTTCGGCGTCGGCATCGACAAGAACATTGTCGTTGCCTCGCTGAAGGCGGTTGTATCGGGCGTGAACCGGGCGCTGAAGCGGTAACGGGACACTTTGTGGCGGTTCGGGGGCGGCTCCCCGCGAACCGCCAAACTGTTGCGAACGATCGCGAGTCCATTTGGTTCCCGGATGAATCAATCAAAAAAAATTTGCGAGTGGAGGATGCAGTTTCGCAACCTTTTCGCGCGTCGTGGCTTTCACCCCCGGACAATCCAGTCCATCAAAATCTCAGGAGATAACCATGATCAAATCAGCCCTATTGGCCTCCGCCATTTCCCTGGCGTTCATTGTCCCAGCCTCCGCCCAGCAGACGAAGGTGCCATGTGACGAGCCATCCCTCACGCAGATGCGGAAGGATATCGATGCCATGACGGACAAGGAAAAGCAGGCAAAGGCCCTGGAAAGCTGGGAAGCCGCCAACACCGCGTTCAAGGCCAATAACATCGAAGAGTGCAACGCGCGCGTCGGCGACACCGGCAAGAACATGGATATGGGCAGCAGCGCGCCAGCCACCCAGACCAATTAAGCTGCATTCACCATCTGGATGGTTTGAGCATCCCGGCGGGGCCCACAAGGTCTCGCCGTCATTCTACAACGATGTCGGCTCCGGCAACGTCGAGGCTTTGCGCCTGAAGGTTTTCAGTCTCGAAGAGCGTTGCTTCGATTTCGGCAACCTTGCTGCGTGCTTCTTGCGTCCATTTGCCGGCGGGAAGTGAAAACGCATTGAAGGCGAGCGCCTTGCGCAGATCGCCAAGCGCCTGGCGCAACAGGCCCTTGCGGCTATAGGCCAGTCCGCGGTTGAAGTAGGCGTCGGCATAGTTCCGGCGCAGCCGGATCGCCAGTTCGTAGTCGGCAATGGCATCATCATACCGGTCCATGTAGTAATGAACCGTTGCACGGTAATAATATATGACTGCCATTTTCGGGTTCAGGATTTCCGCCGAGAGGCTGCGGTCATCGATCCTGTCGCCTCGCGCCCAGGCGGGCGTTGCAATCGTTAGAACCGCGATGCTGAACAGCACCCTTGCCATGACACGCATATGAAATTCCCCAGCCATCAAGTTGAATATCCCGGACGCATCGCATGCGCGCGGGGGGAAGGCCTCAACAACCCGCGCCAGTTCTGGCTCCCGGGCGGAAAGGCAAGCAAAAGCAATGATCTGACGCTGAATACGAGTCGTCTAACAAGTTGCCTGTTAGCAGGCTAGTGCCGAATCACCGGGTTTTCCAGAGTCAGCGATTTCCGCTGGGCAACTGATGCAGATTGGTGACAGTAGCGGTGCCCGGACCCATCGTCACTTCATCGAGGCTTCCAAGTCCATTTATTAAAATCGCCGGGTCTGGACAAGCCCTCTCC
The DNA here is from genome assembly GCA_016792825.1 of Hyphomicrobiales bacterium. Lineage (GTDB taxonomy): Bacteria > Pseudomonadota > Alphaproteobacteria > Rhizobiales > Aestuariivirgaceae > Aestuariivirga. The sequence goes on along the minus strand of JAEUMI010000190.1, from coordinate 1,071 downwards.
AACGCGCCAGTCTGGCTTTCCGCCAATGGTTCAGGGGCCACGCGCGTGTCATTCTCAGATCTCTTCACCAGCCAGAACATCGTGCATGTGGCGGCACTTCTGTTCCTCCTCGGCTTCTTGTCGCGCGACCAGTTCATCCTGCGCGGGCTGGTGCTCCTCGGCGATCTTCTCTACATGCTGTATTTCTATTTCGCGCCGGAAAGCCCGCTGTGGGGCGGGATATTCTGGAGCGCCATGTTCGCTCTCGCCAATGTGGCCATGATCTGGCTGATCTTCCTCGACGAGGTGCAATTCAGCCTCAAGGCCGACGAGCGCAAGCTGTTTGACCTGCTGGGGGAGTTGACCCCCGGCCAGTTCCGCAGACTGCTGAAGGCGGGCCGGCAGGAAGTGGCCACGGCGCCGCTCGTCATCACGCGGCAGAACGAGCCGTCGAACGCGCTCTATTTTGTCATCGACGGCAAGATCACAATTGAAAAGGGCGGGCACCGGGCGGTGTCCGAGGGCCAGACGTTCCTCGGTGAAATCGCCTTCCTGCTCGGCCAGCCGGCCACCGCCACGGTGACCCTCGAACCCGGCTGCCATTATTGCGTGTGGGACTCCCAGGCCCTGCATGCGGTGCTCAAGGGCAATCCGGCGCTCAAGACCGCATTGAGCGCCGCGATGAACCGGAAGCTGGCGGAAAAAGTCGCCCAGGCCGGGGTGCTCACCGACATCACCGGACACGATCTCAAGGCGCCTGCGAAGGAAAAAGGTGCTTCGCCGCGCAAGCCTAAGCCGGCAAAGAGGGGTGGGCGTTCAATTCGGAAAAAGATCTAGGCTTCGCGCAGGCAGACGAGGGATGAACTCCACCGCACCGGGGCCGGAGCAACCGCGTCATTGGCGGGGCTTTGCCGCGGCGGGCGCGGCCTGGACCAGGCGGCGCGGGCCTGCGACCAGCGTTCGACGCGGCGGCGCTCCATGATCTGCTCGCTGAACTCCACGCCAAGGCGGTGCTCGGAATGCCAGGCGATGGTGCAGAGGCGGAGGGTGGCTTCGCCATCGAAGCGCAGCCAGAATATGTTGGGCAGGTCC
>JAEUMI010000157.1 GCA_016792825.1 Hyphomicrobiales bacterium | reverse complement strand
GTTCATCGCCGGCATCCTGCTCGTCTGCCAGTTCGCCGCCCTGGTGAAGCTCTGGCCCTATGACCTGAGCTTCGGCCTCCGCAACTATGATTTCAGCCGCACCGACGGCGGCGGCTGGGAAGCCTATTTCAATTCCATGCGCATGGCGCTTTATGTGGCGCTGGCCGGCACCGGCATTGTCTTCATCGGCGCCTACATCGTTGAAAAGCTCCAGGGCATGAAAGCCGGCCGCAGCCTGCTCCACATGCTGGCCATCATGCCGCTGGCGGTTCCCGGCATGGTCCTTGGCCTCTCCTACATCTTCTTCTTCAACGACCCGGCCAACCCGCTGAACTTCCTCTATGGCACCATGGCCATCCTCGTCATCAGCTCGATCACCCACTTCTATACGGTCTCGCACCTCACCGCGGTCACCGCGCTGAAGCAGCTCGATCCGGAATTCGAAAGTGTCTCGGCCTCGCTGAAACAGCCCGCCTGGCGCCTGTTCAGCCGGGTCACCGTGCCCGTCTGCATGCCGCCGCTGCTCGATATCTCGATCTATCTCTTCGTCAATGCCATGACCACCGTGTCCGCCGTGGTGTTCCTCTATTCGCCAGCTACGAAGCTCGCCTCCGTGGCGGTGCTCAATATGGACGACGCGGGCGACGTGGCCTCCGCCGCCGCCATGGGCATGATGATCTTCTATACCAATGTCACCGCCAGGGGCCTGCATTACCTGGCCTCGCGCGGCCTCCTGCGCCGCACCCAGGCCTGGCGCGCCCGCTGATGCGCAAGGCGAAACCGAAACTTCTCTCCGGCGGCAATCCGCAAATTTCGAAAGGCCACGGCAATGCCCCCGTGAAGGCCTACATCGCCGCCATGCCGGGCTGGAAAAGCAAGCTTGGCCGCAAGCTCGACAGGCTCATCACCAGCACCGTCCCTGGCGTTTCGAAGGCGGTCAAATACAACTCGCCGCTCTTCGGCATGGAAGGGCAGGGCTGGTTTCTCAGCCTCCATGTCTTCACCAACTGCGTGAAGGTGGCCTTCTTTCGCGGCGCGTCCTTGCGCCCCGTGCCGCCCGGCACCTCGAAGCAGGCGAAGGTGCGCTACCTCGACATCCGCGAGGACGACAAGCTCGACGAAGTGCAATTCACCAAGTGGGTGAAGCAAGCCAGCAAATTGCCGGGTGAAAAGCTGTAAGCTATTTTGCCGACCACTTGATCTGGAACTCGATCTCTTCCTCGTCCGCGCCCCGTTCGTGTTCGACCGTGTAGGTGGCGCGCACCGGAACCGATATCCGTTCGCCGGCGATCTCGATTTCAAAACGGCTCCCCATTTCCAGCGAGTCCGCAAGGCGGCGCAGCTTGGCAATGAACTCGGGCAGGGGATAGGCTTTCTCGGTGTCGCGGTTTTTGCTCTTCATGCGTGTTTCTCCAAAGCGGTCTACAACCAGCCGCGCGGCTCACCTAATCATCAAATTGCAGGATACAAGCTTTTAGTGCCGCAACTATATACGCTTCCTCTGCGGCATTGGCTCTGGAACCTCCATGTCCTCGCGGATGGTTTCCAGATCCGAACCATCGTCTTTCAATTTCTCGTTTTCGTCGCCCGGATTGAATTGCCTCCGCTTGCGCGCGCCTTCCACAAGCAGCATCTCAACATTGAGGGGAAGGGCCCGCTCGGAACGCTTGTCAGGATTCTTTTTGTTGGTCATGGCTGATCTCCTGTTGGGTGCATTGAACAGACAACGGAAATCCGGCGCTAATGTTCCCCTGAAAGGCAATCGTCATCAATTCGCATTTCAAATGTCTCTTGCAAGAATTTAGAAAATGGATTGGGATAACGACCATGACGAAAGCGTCACCCACATCGAATCCTTCCAATGTGATCGACGCTCACATCAAGGAGCTCGGCGGTTGGCGGGGAGAGACACTCGCCCGAATTCGGGTTCTGATAAAAGAAGCCGACCCAGCAGTAGTCGAGGAATGGAAGTGGGACATTCCCGTCTGGTCCCATGACGGCATCATCTGCACCGGCGAGACTTACAAGTCCGCCGTGAAGACCACCTTCGCCAAGGGTGCCGCGCTGCCGGACCCTTCAAAAATGTTCAACTCCAGCCTCGAAGGCAAGGTGCGCCGCGCCAT
>JAEUMI010000155.1 GCA_016792825.1 Hyphomicrobiales bacterium | reverse complement strand
GACTTTCGTCGGGGTGACAGAGTAAGAAACTACTTCGGCTGGAAGATGCAGTAGATCTTCCGCAGGTAACCCTCTGATTTCCAGGAATTGGGCGTGCCGAGGGGCACGAAGAAGGTCTCGCCGGCCTTGAAGGTTTGGCTTTTGCCCTTGTCGTCCGTGAAGGTCACTGAACCTTCCAGAAGATGCATCAGTTCATAGCGGTTGAAGTCGAGGAGCTTGCGGTGGTAGCCGGTCGTATCCCAAATCCCCACGGTGAACTGGCCCGTCGCATCCTCGAAATATTCATGGGCATGCTGCGTGGGAACCGCCGAATGCAGGATATCCTGGGAAGGCGGGGTTGAGGGCTGGAGCTGCACCTTGGGATCTACCTTTATCACTTTCAGCGGATTTGAACCTGCTGCCTCCGCGCTGTCCAAGATCACAAAGAACTTCTTCACCCTTCCGGCTTGCGTCCAGCGGCAGCGCAGGCCCTTGGGGATGATGAAGCTTTCGCCGGAACCAATCCTGGTTTCGCTCGTTTCTTCGACGATGACCACTTCGCCTTCGAGCACCAGCATGAACTCCGTGACGGGATAATTCATCCAATGGCTGATATTGGCTTCCGCTTCCCAAATCCCGGCAGTCAGGCCAATGGCCTTGTCTTCGAACCAGGCATGGCCGCGCTGGGCCCGGGAGCCGGAGGCGATTTCGCTTTGCGGAAAATCCGGCCATTGCTCCATTTCGGCATTGGCATCGAAGCTGATGATGGCTGGTTTCGGCATGGCTTACCTCTGCCCGGAGCCTAGCCAGATTCCTTGCCTATTCAAGACTTAACGACTAGAAAGACCCATCAATAAATGGAGAAAAACATGGCCCTCGAACTCCCTCCCCTGCCTTACGCCTATGATGCGCTTGGCCCCTTCATGTCGAAGGAAACCCTCGAGTTCCACCATGACAAGCATCATCAGGCCTATGTGACCAATGGCAACAACCTGCTCAAGGATTCGCCGCTTGCCAGCGCTTCCGTTGAAGACATCTGCAAGGTGGCCTTTGCCGACAAGGCGGCGGGCCTCATCAACAATGTGGGCCAGCATTACAACCACATTCATTTCTGGAAGTGGATGAAGCCCAATGGCGGCGGCAAGAAACTTCCCGCCAAGCTTGCCAAGGCAATCGATTCCGATCTCGGCGGCTATGACAAGATGCGCACGGATTTTGTCCAGGCCGGCATGACCCAGTTCGGCTCCGGCTGGTGCTGGATCGCGGTGAAGGACGGCAAGCTCGCCATCACCAAAACCCCCAACGGCGAAAACCCGCTGATGCATGGGGCCAAGCCCATCCTGGGTTGCGACGTCTGGGAACACAGCTATTACATTGACTACCGCAACGCGCGGCAGAAATACCTGGAGGCCTTTGTCGACAGCCTGGTGAACTGGGAACATGTCGAGGAGATGCTCGACGCCAAGGCGTAATCATCTTGAATCCTGTTCCGGTTTTTGATGGCCACAATGATGTGCTGCTCCGTCTTTGGATAAAGACGGGCGGCGATCCCGTTTCTGACTTCCTGCAAGGCGATGGCCAGGGGCATCTTGATTTTCCGCGCATGCGGAAGGGCGGCTTTGCCGGCGGTTTCTTTGCGATCTTCGCGCCGACCGACGGCGAAGACCTGCCGGACGATGATGAAGAGGTCAATCCGCCGCTTTCGGGGCAGATTGCTCAGCCCACGGCGTTGCGCAAAACCCTGGAAATGGCGGCGCTTCTGTTCCGCATCGAGCGGGACTCCCAGGGAAAGTTCAAAGTTTGCCGGACGGCGGGCGAAATCCGGGATTGCCTGGCCAAGGGCGTCATGGCCGCGATCTTCCATATCGAAGGGGCGGAAGCCATTGACGAGAATTTCAAGACTTTGGACGTGCTCTACGAGAGCGGCTTGCGCTCTCTTGGCCCGGTATGGAGTCGCTCCAATATTTTCGGCCATGGCGTGCCGTTCCGTTTTCCCTCAACAGGAGACACGGGAGACGGTCTGACCGCAGTGGGCAAGAACCTCATCCGCTTTTGCAATGACCGGCGCTTACTGATTGATTTATCTCACTTAAATGAGAAGGGCTTCTGGGATGCGGCGACGCTGAGCAAGGCTCCCCTGGTGGCCACGCACTCCAATGCCCATGCCATTTGTGCCTCCTCGCGCAATCTCAGCGATGACCAGCTCAAAGCGGTACGCGACAGCGGCGGCATGGTGGGCCTCAATTTCGCCAGCGGCTTCCTGCGCGAAGACGGGCGCTGGAGCACGGACACGCCGCTGGAGATCATGGTGCGTCACCTCGATCACATGCTCAAGGTAGCGGGTGAAAACTGTGTGGCTCTCGGCTCGGATTTCGACGGGGCGCGCATTCCCGACGGCATCAAGGATGCCACGGGCCTCCCCAACCTGATCGACACGCTGCGCGAACGGCAATACAGCGAAAAGCTGATCGCCAAGATCGCTCATGAAAACTGGCTCAGCGTCCTGGAGCGGACCTGGGGTTAAAGCCGAATTGTCCCCCACCTGTGAAATGTGCTAGGGAATAGGTGATTTCGGAGGTTCGCCCTTGAGCAAGCAAACTACATTGGCCGTGAATGTCAGCCACGATAAGCAAACAGGCGTTTGGTATGTGCTGTCGTCGGACATAGTGGGATTGCATGCTGAAGCCGAAACCCTGGACGAGTTGGT
>JAEUMI010000126.1 GCA_016792825.1 Hyphomicrobiales bacterium | reverse complement strand
AGGCCTTGTCGCCAATCTCGGTTGCCAGCTTCTGCACCGGCGAACCCACATCAAACAGCGTGCCATAGGCATCAAAAACGCAGGCCCTTATGCCTTCCAGTCCAGCCATTGCCCTTCTCCGTCCCGCAATCTCCGGCTATGCTAAACCAACAACCGGAAAAATGACATGCCACACGACGGCCACGATCACGACGACCATTCGGAACTTTCCCCTATCGCCCTGCGCGTCAGGGCGCTGGAATCGCTGCTCGTTGAAAAGGGCTATGTCGATCCGGCAGCCCTCGACGTTCTGATCGACACCTACGAAACCAAGATCGGCCCGCGCAATGGCGCCAAGGTCGTGGCCAGGGCCTGGACCGATCCGGCCTACGCCAAATGGCTGAAGGAGGATGCGACAGCGGCGATTGAAAGCCTGGGCTACACCGGCCGCCAGGGCGAACACATGGTGGCGCTGTTCAACACGCCGGAAATCCACAACATGGTGGTCTGCACCCTCTGCTCCTGTTACCCGTGGCCGGTGCTGGGCCTGCCGCCCGTCTGGTACAAATCGCCGCCCTACCGCTCGCGCGCCGTCATCGATCCGCGCGGCGTGCTCGCCGAATTCGGCGTGACCCTTCCCGAGACGACAAAAGTCAGCGTCTGGGATTCAACCGCCGAGATCCGCTATCTCGTGATCCCCATGCGCCCCGCCAACACCGAGGGCCTGAGCGAAGATGAGCTCGCTGGGCTTGTGAACCGCGACTCGATGATCGGCACCAGGCTTGCGGGGAAAGTCGCGTGAACGGCCCCCAGGACATGGGCGGCATGATGGGCTTTGGCCCGGTCAAGCCCGAGATCAACGAGCCGGTGTTTCATGAAGATTGGGAGCGCCGCGTGCTGGGGCTCACCCTTGCCATGGATGCCTGCGGCCTGTGGAACATCGACATCCTGCGCCACACGCGGGAATGTTTTCCGGCGGAAATTTACTGGTCAGTGCCCTACTATGATCTTCGCATCGAGGCCCATATCAAGGTGATGCTCGCCCGCGGGCTTGTCACCGAAGCCGAAATTCTGGCAGGCCACATGCAGGTTCCGCCGAAACCCGTGAAAGCCGTGCTTAAGCCCGAAAAAGTTGGACCACTGCTCGCTAAGGGCAGCGCCTACATTAGAACTGCCGCCAGCCTGCCACTGTTCAAGGCGGGCGACAGCGTGAGGGTCCGCAATCTTCACACGCAGGGCCACATCCGTCTGCCCGGCTACCTTCGCGGGAAGACTGGTGAAGTTGTCCGTTATCACAAGGCTCATGTGTTCCCCGATTCAAATGCCCATGGTGCGGGCGAGAATCCCCAGCACCTCTACACCCTGCGCTTCAAGGCGCGCGAGGTTTTTGACGCGGACTCTGACGATGACCTGCAGGCCGATCTCTTCGAGCCCTATCTGGAGGCCCCATGAACGGCGTCCATGATCTTGGCGGCATGATGGGCTTCGGCCCCATCGCCGCGCCTGCAGTCGAACCGGTGTTTCATGAAAAGTGGGAGGGCCGCATGGCCGCCCTCGTAATGGCCGTGCCGGGGGACTGGTCCATTGATGAGGACCGGGCGGCCTGCGAATCCATGCACCCCGCCAAATATCTCAAGACAAGCTACTACGAGCACTGGCTGCACGGCCTGGAACTTCTGCTGAAGAAACACACACCCGACAGCGCCAGTGCAATGCGCCCGGCAGACATCTGGCCGGCGCTGACGGCGCGCCGCAGCTATGTGCGAGATATTGAAACACCAGCCGCATTTGCGGTTGGCCAAAACGTGCGCGTTAAAGTCATGCATCCAGCAGGCCACACGCGAGCCCCGCGTTATGTGCGGGGGCATACGGGCGAAGTGGTAAGACTCCACGGCGCCCATGTCTTCCCCGATTCAAATGCGCTGGGCCGCGGCGAAAATCCGCAATGGCTTTACACCGTCCGCTTCACCGCCAAGGAATTATGGGGTCGTGCCAATGATGACACGGTGATGCTCGATCTCTGGGAGCCCTATCTTGAACCCGCCTGATCTCAAGGACCCGGTATTCAATGAACCCTGGGAGGCGCAGGCCTTCGCCATGGTGGTGAAGCTCCATGAGCGCGGGCATTTCACCTGGAGCGAATGGGCCGAAACCCTGGGCGCCGAAATCAAATCGGGGGACGCGCCCTATTATGAGCACTGGCTTGCGGCGCTTGAAAAAATCGTCGAGGCCAAGGGCCTCATGTCACAGGTCGAGCGCCTGAACCGCGTCGAAGCCTGGGACCGCGCCGCCCATGCCACGCCGCACGGCAAGCCCATCGAACTCAGCCGATCGTAGCCAGCCACGGGAAGTTTTCCAGGAACCAGTAGGCCATGATCTGCATGGAGCCGGTGATGAACATGATGCCGGTCAGCACCAGCAACACGCCCATCACCCGTTCGACGGTCAAGAGATGCCGTTTGAAGTATCCGGAAAAACCGAGAAAGGTTCCAACCCCGGCGGCGGCCAGCAGGAAGGGAATGCCAAGGCCCAGCGAATAGACCGCAAGGAGGCCGGCGCCACGCGCCACATCCTGCTCGTTTGCCGCAATCGTCAGGATGGTGGCGAGGATCGGGCCGATGCAGGGCGTCCAGCCGAAGGCGAAGGCCAGGCCAATGCCATAGGCGCCGAGAAAGCCCACCGGCTGCGAATGGTGATGGTAACGCGCTTCCCGGTGCAGGAAGGCGATCCTAAACAGGCCGATGAAGTGAAAGCCCATCAGCATGATGGCAATGCCGGAGAGGGCGGTTGCCACATTCACTTCATAGCCGAGGACCGAGATGGTGAAGCTGATGAACTGCCGGAGCGTCTGGCCAAGCACCGAGGCGCTCGCCCCCAGCGTGATGAATACCGTCGAAAAGCCCAGCACGAAACACAGCGCCGCAAGCAGGGCGCGGCGCTGCTGGGAAACGGATGCGCCCTCGCCATCGGACAGCTCATCGAGCGTCGCGCCGGTGATGAAGCACAGGTAGGACGGCACCAGCGGCAGCACGCAGGGGCTCAAAAAACTGATGGCGCCGGCGAGCAGTGCCGCCTGCAGGGGAACATGGAGGTCCATGCCCCCTAACTGACAGGCAAGCCTGCGGACTTCAACTCAATCATTGCCGCATCCCGATCAACACCACTTGACAGGTTGGCTTTATCTGATACGTTATAACATAACATACAAGGAAACGAACCATGCGCCTTGCCATCTCCTGCCTTGCCACAATCCTGCTTTCTGCCCCGGCCCTGGCGGCGCCAAAGGTCATTGCCTCCATCGTCCCGGTCCACAGCATCGTCGCCGCGGTCATGGGCGATATCGGAAACCCCGAACTGCTGCTTTCCGGCAAAAACTCCGAACACACCGCCTCCCTGTCGCCACAGCAGCTCCAGGACCTCGGCAAGGCCGACCTGGTCTTCATGATCGGCAGTGGCCTCGAGCATAAGCTCGCCCAGGTCAGCGGCGGGGACGCCGTCGGCGGCAAGACATTCACCACCCTTTCCGAGGCCGCCGGCATCAAGACACTTCCCGTGCGCCAGGGCGGCACATTTGAGGTTCATGAGGAACATGAAGGCGAAGAGCATGAAGGAGAAGCACACGAAGACGAGGAACATGATGACCATGACGAGGCGATCCTGAAATTCGATCCCCATGTCTGGCTCGATCCGGAAAACGCCAAGGCCATGGCCAATGCCGTCACGTCGGGCTTGAGCAAGGTCGATCCCGAAAACGCCAAAGCCTACGAAGCCAATGCCGCAGCCTTTGTCGCCTCCCTTGACCAGCTCACGGCAGACATCACCGCCGAAACAAAACCGATTCAGGGCAAGCCCTTCGTTGTCTTCCACGACGCCTACCAGTATTTCGAAAAGCGCTTCGGCCTCAACGCCGTCGGCAGCATCTCCGATGTTTCCGCCGCTGCCCCCTCCGCCAAGCGCCTGAACGAAATCCGGAGCAAGCTCGAAGAAACCAAAGCCCTCTGCGTCTTCCGCGAACCACAGTTTGACGCGAAATATGTGACCGTCGTGCTGGAAGGTTCGAAAGCCAAACCGGGCGTGCTCGATCCCATCGGCAGTGACATCGCCCCCGGGCCAAAAGCCTATGCTGAACTGCTCAGAAGGCTGGCAAAGGACGCCGGCGATTGTCTCTTGAACTAGATCTGCAGCAATTCAACCGCCACCCGTCAATGCCAGGAGAATGTCCACAGGCGTCCATATTTTGAACTCCAATTCCTGCAGCGCCGGAGGGCCTGCCATGACGCATCTTCACGCTTGAAGCTGAATCTAGGGCAAAGGCAAAGGATTATCGCTTCTGCTGCGCAGGAAAGCGATGATGTCGGCCCGCTCGGCATCAGTGAGCATCTCGTTCACCATATTCGCTTCGGAATGTAATGACATGTCCGTTCCTGGAATGGCACGGCTTGGGTCGGAAATGAAGATATTCAGGTTCTCATAACTCCAGACTCCGCCTATTCCGCGCAGGACAGCGGAGTATTTATAGTCGGGGACTTTTCCCCGCTTCTGCCCCACGATATTCCAGAGGGAGGGCCCCCTTAGATTGCCCGTAGCAGAATCGGCGGCATGACACATTTGGCAGTTCTCTTTGAACAGGGTCTCTCCGTGAACCGGATCTGCCATAGCCAGCCGGGGTGACACCGGCGGCGGCGTGGGAAAAACATAACCATGGGAGAGCAGATAGTCGGCAATGGCCTCGTGCCCCTTTTCCTTTGCAAAATGAACCGGGGGTTGCCGGAGGGACGTCAATGCATTGACGTCCGCGCCCTTTTCAACGAGCGCCACCACGCAGTCGAGACAGCCGTTGCGCGCCACCGCATGCAGCGCCGTCTGCCCCTTGAAGACAACTGCCGCGTCGGCGCCGGCGTCGAGAAGCAGCTTCACGAGTTCCGGCTTGCCGGACTCGGCTGCCGCCAGGAGCGGCGGCCCCCATTTGGCGGCGGCATTGGCGTCGGCCCCGCGGCCGATCAACATTTTCGCGGCTTCGAGATGGCCTCTGTCGATGGCGTAATAGAGCGGGGTGGCGATCCCGTCGCTGGCATTGATATCGACTCCTGAATCCAGGGCGGCGGTCAGCGCGGCCACGTCGCCTTTCTTGGCCGCGTCGTGAATAGCGGCCGCCTGGGATGCCGGCGCAATCAGAAGGAACATTACCAGACAAAAGATCGAATCCACGCGCATCGGGCATCTCCTTGAAAATTTCACGGGCAAGGAGAAGGTCCGCCTTTTCAAGAAATCCCGCATCCCCCAAACGGGGGGAGACGATCAATGTTGGGTGGTGTTCCTGATCTGGGCGGCGCGTGCCACCAGTTCGGCCTGCCGCCGCGCCCCGGTCTTGGCGAAAACGACTTTCAGTTGGCTGCGCAAGGTCTGGCGGCTGACTCCGAATGAGCTTGCGACCGTGTTGAGGTCTTGGCCCTGGCAGATTGCAGCGGCCAGGCGCGCTTCGGCGTTTGTAAGGCCAAAAACGATGCTGAGCAATGCCTTGTCAGTGATTGATGGGTGGGCGAGATCGCTCACCATGAGAATGGC
>JAEUMI010000104.1 GCA_016792825.1 Hyphomicrobiales bacterium | reverse complement strand
GTAGCGGGCGTTGAAGCCGATATCGATGGGGTCGTGGGCGTATTCCACCGGCATTTCCTCTTCGGCGGAACCGGAGTCGGGATTGTTGACGGTGAGCGTGAGCTTGCCCGACGAAATATTGAGCTTCACGGCGCGGCCCTTTTCCATGGAAATGGTGGAAACACGGTCCACCGCATCGGCGAAGGTTCTGGTGTCGACGTCCAGCACCTTGTCGTTGTTGCGCGGGATGACGCGCTCGTAATCGGGGAAGGTGCCGTCGATGAGCTTGGAGGTGAGCACCAGATTGCCGACGGTGAAGCGGATCTTGGAGGATGACAGGGCGATCTCAACGTCGCCGTCCTCGCCTTCGAGGAGTTTCACCACGTCGAGCACGGTTTTGCGGGGCACGATAATGCCGGGCATGCCCTTGGCGCCCTTGGGGAGCGCGATCTGGGCCTGGGCCAGCCTGTGGCCGTCGGTTGCCACGGCGCGGAGCAGCGAGCCCTGCGCCACCTCATGGAGATAGATGCCGTTCAGGTAATAGCGGGTCTCTTCGGTTGAAATTGCAAAGCGGGTTTTTTCGATGAGGCCCTTGAGATCGGCAGCGGCGATCGAAAAAGTATTGGCGAGATCGCCACTGGCGAGATCGGGGAAATCCTCGGGCGGCAGGGCCTGCAGGGAAAAGCGCGACTTGCCGGCGAACACCGAAATGCGGCCCGCATCGGGGCCCTGGTCAAGCTCAAGCTGGGCCCCTTCCGGGAGCTTGCGGACAATATCATAGAGCATGTGGGCGGGAACCGTGGCCGAGCCTTCCTTGCCCACGGCGGCGGTGACGGTTTCGACGATCTCGAGATCAAGGTCGGTGGCGGTCAGGCGGAGGTTGGCGCCGGCCGCCTGGATCAACACATTGGAGAGGATCGGAATGGTGTTGCGCCGCTCCACCACACTCTGCACATGATTGAGCGCCCTGAGAAACGAAGATCGTTCAATCGTCACACGCATAACGGAAATACCCCTGTCATTGACTTGGAGCATGCCCTTATCGCCAAACCGCTTCACACTTTGGCGGGACTTGCTCTGGACCCCTTGTGGGCCGTAAACAATGGCCCGAAAGAGGCCGAGGTTCAAGGCTTCCTGTGGAAAGGCAGTGGATCAGCATGAATTTCCGCTTTTGACCCAAAGCGGACCCTGCGAACCTGGTGTGACCAGTCCACTTGCCAATGGCGACTTTTCATATCAATCTCAGCATTAGTAGGCTGATCATCCCTTCGATGACAGGGTATTATCCAGGGGTTTTGCACTTCCGTGAGCGTCAAGCTGCAGAGCAAAGCGGGTTATGCCTTCCTGGCCCCGGCACTCCTCGTGATGGCGCTGAGCGGCGTCGTGCCCATGGCCTTTGTCGCGTTCTATTCGCTGCATGACACATTCGCCGGCAACAGTTTTATCTGGGTAGGGTTGGACTGGTACGAGCGGGTTCTGACCTCGCCCGAGTTTTTCAGGGCGCTGGGGCGCAGCCTTTTCTTTTCCGTCCTCGTCCTGCTGGTGGAAATTCCGCTCGGAATCTTCATCGCGCTGCGCATGGCGCCGTCGGGGCTGATGACCTCCACCTATATCGTGCTGATGGCCATTCCGCTGCTCACGCCTTCCATCGTGGTGGGCTAT